>JACQCD010000020.1 GCA_016201825.1 Nitrospirota bacterium
AAACGGAACCGCTAGTCTTAGTCTTAGTCTTAGTCTTAGTCTTAGTCTTAGTCTTAGTCTTAGTCTCCGCCAGGCTGTGGCGCGTGACCAACGGCGCGGGTTCACCGCCGGCCTGGATCCCCATCACCGTGACCAGGCAGTCGTACAGTTCGGACTGATGAATCGGTTTGTTGAGATACGCGGCGGCTCCGGCCTGCCTGGCCTCCTGGGCCTGACCCCTCACACCGAGAACGGCCAAGAACACGAGCCGCACGGAGGCGAGAACCGGATCGCTCTTGACGGCGCGGGCCAGCGCCAACCCGTCCATGCCCGGCATGTCCGAGTCGATGATGGCCAGATCGTACGGCATGGCGTGCTCGACGGCCGAACGGAGCGCGGCAAGAGCCCGGGGGCCGTCATCCAGAGCGGCGCCGTCCATGCCCCACGAGGTCACCGACTCGATCAGCATCGCTCGCGCGGTCTCGTTGTCGTCGACGACCAGCACACGGACGCCGCGAAGGGTCGCAGCGGGGTTCGCGCCGTCGTGAGCCTCGTCCAGGGATTTCTCAAACGGGATCGTCAGCCGGAACACGCTGCCTCGCCCGGCTTCGCTTTCGACCACGATGCCGCCACCCATCAACTCCGCCAATTCTTTGCAGATGGCCAAGCCCAGACCGGTCCCGCCGTAGCGGCGGGTGGTCGAGCTATCGGCCTGGGAAAACGGTTGGAACAGGCGCCGCTGCTCCTCGGGCGTCATGCCAATGCCGGTGTCGCTGACCTCAAATCGCACGGTAACGTGGTGCTCGGTCTCTTCCACGGCGTGGGCGCGTACCGTCACCTCGCCCAGTTCGGTGAACTTGACGGCGTTCCCCACGAGGTTGGTGAGGATTTGCCGCAGGCGGCCGGGGTCGCCTCGCAGGAGGCTGGGCACGCTATCCCCGACCACCGTGCCGAATTCGAGTTTCTTGGCCGAGGCCCGTCCGGCCAGAAGATCGCAGACGTCTGCGATCGTCCGACACACGTCGAAGTCGATCGATTCGATGGTGAGCTTGCCGGCCTCCATCTTCGAAAAATCCAGCAGGTCGTTGATGATCTCCATCAAGGCGTTCGCCGAACTCCGTACGGTCTCGGCATAGTCGCGCTGCTCGGACGTCAGCTCGGTGTCGAGGAGCAACTCGGCCATCCCGAGCACCCCGTTCATCGGGGTGCGGATCTCGTGGCTCATCGTTGCGAGAAACCGCGATTTGACGCGGACGGAATCGAGGGCCTGATCGTGCGCCTGTTGCAGTTGGGCGTGGGCACGCTTGCGCTCGGTGATGTCCTGGAACGCGGTCACCGATCCGATCATTTGTCCGTCCACCAGGATGGGGGTGGCCACGTAGGCCACCGGAAACGTTGATCCATCCCTTCTAATGAACAGGTCGTCGTCGGTCCGGTAGAAACTGCCGATATTGACGATGGTGGACGCGGGACAATCCTCCGACGAGACGAGGGCGCCGTCCGCCCGCCGATAGTGGATCGTGTCGTGTAGATTCCGGCCAAGCATTTCCAACTCGGCCCACCCCAGGAGCCGCTCGGCCTCGGGGTTCATGAACGTGAGGCATCCTTGATCGTCCAGCACATACAGCCCCTCTCCAATAGCCGACGTGATGTCCCGCAACTGCTTCTCTCGAGCGCGGAGGGTATCATCCATGTTCCGGCGCTTCGTGATGTCGCGCACCACCCCGATGAACGTGCGGCGTCCGGCCAGGACCACCTCGCTGACCCCGAGATCGACCGGGACGACCGTCCCGTCGTGGCGCCGACCGACCACCTCGCGGAATCCCCTCCCGATGATCGTGGCCTGACCGTCACGAAGGTACCGTTGAAGATACCTGTCGTGTTCGCTGTGAAACGGATCGGGCATCAGCAT
Organism: Nitrospirota bacterium; assembly: GCA_016201825.1. Classification (GTDB taxonomy): domain Bacteria; phylum Nitrospirota; class Nitrospiria; order 2-01-FULL-66-17; family 2-01-FULL-66-17; genus 2-01-FULL-66-17. Next base: position 1,892 of record JACQCD010000020.1, read on the forward strand.
CTTCACGTTTCGGCCGATCACGTCGGAGGCTCGGTATCCGAAGATCCCTTCCGCCGCCGAGCTGAACGTCAGCACCGCCCCCTGCTCGTCGATCGTGATCACGCCGATGGCCAGATGGTGCACCACCTCCCAGACGGCGTCTTCCCGTTCTCGAATCGACTTGAGGAGCGGTTTGTTGATCCTCAGGAACAGTACGATCCCAACGGCGATCGCGACGATTGCGGTGACCCCGGCCGACACGGCAGCGTGTTGGGAGAGGATGGTGATGGTCGTCAGAGCCACGACAATCGACACGACGGCCATCACCGACACCGCGACCAGCACGAGTCGCCGGTATTCGCTCATCACCACCGGCCCGCGCATCACGCTGCGAGATCGGTTTGCCGCGCCGCGGTCGGCTTGCGATACTCTGCTTCCACCGTGTTTCCGCACCCGAGATACTGGAGTTTCGTCCCGAGGGCGCGGACCAGGGCGATCCCGCGTCCGTGGTAACTGTGGAGGGAGTTCGGATTCGACAGAACCCGCGACACGTCGAACCCCGGGCCGGAGTCCTCGACCTTGATTCGCATCAGCAGCCCGCCCGGCATCGCCTCCCGTTCGACCAGCACCTTCAGGAATCCCTCGCCGGCGTTCTCCAGGCGCTCGTCGCGGAGGCGGTAATAGTCATGGAATTTGTCGGCCGTCGCCCGCAGCGCGGGGTCGAGACCGAGCAAGCCGTGGTCGACGGCGTTGTTGACCAGTTCCGCGAGCACCGTATAGAGGCTGCTGCGGTGGTCGTCCGCAAACGAAAGCGTCCCCGGCCAGCTCGACAGCAGCGTCAGCGGATCGGTCGCCTTCAGGGCGCAGGCCGGCAGATTCAGTTCGATCGACCGATCGGTGACGAAGACCTTGAGGACCCTGGTCGGTTGCGACGCGTCGCCCGGCAAGAGGCCGACCTGCACGAGCGAGAGGTCGTCGTGCGGTTTGCGCCCCGCGGTAAATGCCATCACCCGTTCCCTCACCGTCTCGAAAACGCCGGAGGAGGACTCCGCCGCGTTGACGGCCTCTTCGAGGCGATCCATCTCCAAGCGCCGGCCGCTCGCGTCCTGGGCTTCGATCAGGCCGTCGCTCACCAGGAGGAGCGAACCTCCCGGCTCGAGCGCGACCCGAGTGAGAGTCCGGTCCAGGCGGTCTCCGCTCACGACCCCCAGCGCGAGATGGGTCGACGCCACGCGCGAGGTAATCCGGCCCGCGCCGTCAAGGACCAACACCGGCGGCAGGCCGCCGTTCCAGACCGCCGCCTCCCCTTTGTCCCGGTCGATACTCACGAGAACCGCCGCGCAAAAATAACCCATCGGAAGCGACGCACGGAGCTTCGAACTGATTTCGGCCGCGATCTCGTCGATGGGAAAGTCCTTCTTGGTCATCATGCGAAACGCGTCGGTCGCGGGCAGCGTGCCGACCGCCGCGGCGAGGCCGTGTCCGGTAAAATCCCCGAGCATGGCGTGGATGCGCCCGGACGGGGTTTGCGCGTGGATGAGAAAGTCCCCGCTCCATCGCCCCACCGCCCACCCCAGGTAGCGGATGCACGCGCCGTGCGATGAGGATCCGGCGGTGGCGCGATCGAAGACGTGCCGGGCCAGGCGCATCTCTTCTTCGGTGGTGAGTTGATACTGTTCGAGCGCGTCCCGCTGCGCGGCCGTCACCCGGTGGAGGGAACGGATCCGCTCCATGGCGTCGATCTTCGCCTTGATCAGGACGCGGTTGTACGGTTTGGGCAGGAAGTCGTCGCCGCCGCTTTCAACGCACTTGGCGAGCGCCGCGTCATCGGTCAGGGCCGTGAGGAAGATGATGGGAATGAACTGGGATCCACACCGTTGCTTGATGAGCCGGGCCGCCTCGTACCCGTCCATGACCGGCATCATCACGTCCATCATGACCAGATCGGGCCGCTCGCGCTCGAACACCGCCTGCGCGTCCAGGCCGTTGTCGGCCGTCACCGTGTGGTGACCGTCCTTGGCGAGGATCGCGGTGAGGACCTTCCGGCTGGTGGGATCGTCTTCAACGACCAGGATCTTCATCACGGTCATCCATGACCGAGGACATCACGAGAGATGGAACAGGGAATGGAAGTTCGCGATTTCCAGAATGCTCTTCACCTCGGGCCGACAGTGGACGATATCGATCTTCGTCTCCGTTCCCACCCGCTCCCGCAGCACCAACAGCATGCCGAGCGCCGAGCTGTCGAGATACTCGGTGCCGGCCAAGTCGATGACGAATTTGGGGGCGCGACCCTTTTGGAGCACGCGTTCGTAAGCGTCACGGAACTCCTTGTGCACGTAAAAATCAAAACGCCCGTTCACGGCGATCACGACTTCCTGCTCCCCTTGCGAGACCGTCACTTGTCCAGCCATACCCCCCTCCTCTTCTCTAGGAGCCTGTCCATGAATGGCCATCTGCTGCGTTGTCGCTGCGCTTCCGGTCCTCACGTACGACCCAGTACGCTGCGGTCCGGTTCTCGCTCCGCCTTGCATCTGGCCATCCCTGAACAGGCTCCAACACCTGAATACTCAGACAGGCTCCTAGTAATCGATCATTTGAGCCTGCCCCCCGCGTCCGCGGTAGGGGCGGGCCGGTGGCTCGCCCTGGGCGAGGCACCGCCTCGCCCCTACGTCCTACGAGAACAGTTCGACGCTGCCTGTGGTGAGGCGCTCCTGCCTCACCGCTTGTTTGTGCGTGTCCGACGATGCTTCCCGGGCGGCGGCCAGCAATTCCGCCAACGGCATGGCGGAGGCGACGTTCCCCTTCCGTCCGTTCGACCCGTTCGTCGTGGATTCACGCACGACGTTGAGAAAGCGCTCGATGGCCGCGGCCCGTTGGTCGAGGTGCGCCAGAATCTGGGTCACCATGTCCTCAAACTGCAAGCCGGTCACCGCCTGGGAGACCTTCTCGCGCACGTTCTTCGCGATTCCGTTCACCTGCTCCAGCTTCCGGTAGACGTTGGTATTCAGCTCCGCCATTTCGGCCATCGTCCTGTCGACCCGACGCCGCGAATTGAGCGCCACGTTCATGTCCTTTGACGCGATGGCGGCGATAATCGTGTTGGCCTGGCCCATCGACCGTTGGGCTTCACCGACCAGCGCATGGATCTGTTCGCTGAAGTGTTTGGTGCTCTTCGACAGGCTCCGCACCTCGTCGGCCACCACCGCGAACCCCTTCCCGGCTTGCCCCGCCCTCGCGGCCTCGATCGCCGCGTTCAGCGCCAGGACGTTGGTCTGCTTGGCGATGGTTCCGATCTTGTTCACGGTGGCCCCGACCGTGTTCATCTGCCGGGCCATGTCCTCTAAAATCTCGACCAACCCCATGCTGTTCTTGCTCACCTCCAGCACGTGCGCCACGAAGAAATCCAACATCCCGGATGTTTCCTCGGCGAATCGGCGAAAACTCACCTCGTGCCCCCCGGTGGACGAGCCATTCGACACGCTCTCGATCAGCGATCGCACCATCGCGCCTTCTTCTCGCGAGGCCGCTTCCAATCCGGTGAAACTCTTGGTGAGTCTCGCGATGGCGTCGCTCTCGAGGCGGCGCAACTGATCGATCGCGCCGCGCACCGCGCCCAGTTGGTGTTCGGCTTCACGGATCGCCTCGTCCCGAACCCGCGCACGATCGCGGCTGCTATCCGAATCAGCAGAGGCGACCGCCGGACGTGACGAGGAGGTTCCGGCGTACGCCGGCCTGTTCGTGGCGTTCGTTCTCACGGCTGCACGCCACTCGCTCTCGGCCGCGCGATGCCGCGCAGCCGCCCGATCCGCGCTGAACGCCCAGACGAAGATCACGATCCCCAGGCCGATCCAGGACATCCCTGGAGACGGACGGACCATCAAGAGGAGGGCGGCCAGGCCGCTCACCGCCACGGGCCAACGATACTGCCGGAGAAAGATCCAAGTCACCCGCACCCCTAGAAACCGAATTCTTGGAGAATATTGTCCACCACGTTCTGGTTCAGCGTCGTCTTCGACGACGCCTCCAACTGGCTCAGCAGCGCCTCCTGCCGCTCGGCGCCGCCGTTCTGGTCCTTGAGTCCGAAGACGATCAGGAGCCGGAGCAGTCGCGACTGGATTTCGCGAATTCCAGTGGCGATTTTCTTCAGCCTCTGGCCGGTCAGATCCTGAAACTCCATGGCGGTGATCAGATCCATGAGGATCTTCCGATTCTCTCCAACGCGGGATTCGAGGTCGGACGCGTGGCGTTCGAGACTCGCCCGATCTGGGGACGCCACTGCCAAGGCCCGTTTCAGCGCGGCGAGATCGGCGGCCATCGTGTCGTGATTCGCCAAGACCTGCTCGGTGTACCCAAGGATACGATGGGCGGCCTCCTCCGTGAACTTGGTGAGATCGGCCAGTTGATCGGCGGCGATCGGCAGCTCGCTGGCCGTCGTCTGCATGGGGCGTTCGATCGATTCGAGCGTCTTGACCATCTGATTGAGGGATTTGGCCAGACCGCCCAGTTCTCCGTACATCCGGCCGTTGACCTTGGTGACGTACTCATCCCCGTCGGTCATGGACTTGGCGTCCCTCATCAGTTTCAATAAATCGTCATCCTCGGAGTACACGTCGGCCGGCAATCCCATGATGGGGGCTCCCCTCGGTTACGCTGCTTTTTTCTCGAAGATCTTGTCGACCTTTTCCTTCAGGGTTTCGGCGGTGAACGGTTTGACGATGTAGTTGCTCACCCCGGCCTGGATCGCTTCCATGATGTTCTCTTTTTGCGCTTCCGCCGTCACCATCAGCACCGGGATGGCCTTCAACGCCTCGTCCTGGCGGATGGCTTTCAGGAGCTCGAGGCCGCTCATGTTCGGCATGTTCCAGTCGCTGACCACGAAGCCGAACCCTCCTTCACGAAGCTTGGTCAGCGCGTCGTTGCCGTCCTCGGCCTCTTCCATGTCGGTGTAGCCGATTTGTTTGAGGCTGTTCTTGAGGATCCGCCTCATGGTGGACATGTCGTCGACGATCAGGATCTTCATATTGAAATCAGACATCGTGCCCTCCCTTGTCCGTTGTCCTGACGATCCGCCACCCCCGTGAGCTCATCACGCACTCCGCTGCTTCTTGTAACAGATGCCCTGGTCAAGTTTGACGCGCACCCATTGATCGGTAATGCCGATCGGAGTTTCGGTTCCCCCGAGGAAGAGCGTCCCTCCGGGGGACAACGCGTGGCCCATGCGATCGAGGATCTGCTTCTTGGTCGCGTTATCGAAGTAGATCAAGACGTTTCTCAGAAAAATCACGTCGAAGGTTCCGAGCGAAGAAAAGTCGGTCAACAGGTTGAATTGGCGAAACTGGACGAAGTGCTTGACCTCCGGTTTCACCGCCCACTCGTCCCCCTGCTGGGCGAAGAACCGCATCAGGTAGGCCACGCTCAACCCGCGCTGGACCTCGTGTTGGGTGTACACGCCGGCCTGGGCCCGATCCAGGACTTTGTCGGCAATGTCGGTGCCGAGGATCCTGACATCCCACCCCTGGAGCTCCGGGGCCAGTTCTGCGACGACCATGGCGAGGGAGTAGGGTTCCTGGCCGGTTGAACAGGCCACGCTCCAGATCCGGAGACGCCGACTCTTCTGGTTGGCCTTGACCACCTCCGGGATCACCGTGGTTTTCAGGACCGTAAACGGCGTGATGTCGCGGAAGAACGATGTCTCGTTGGTCGTCATCGCCTCGATGACTTTCTTTTTGAGGACCGGCGAGGTTTCCTGCTGGATCCGTTTTCTCAGTTCGTCGATGGAGGACAACCCCTCGGCGCGAACCAGGGGATCGAGCCGACTTTCGATCAGGTACGTTTTGGACTCGTCCAGCACCAACCCGCTCTCTCGCTGGAAGAAGGTGAAGAAAAAGCTGAGTGTCTCGCGCGCGATCACCGTCATCTCCCGATCATCGCCATCGAACCGGTCGTCGTAGGGGCACGGCATGCCGTGCCCCTACCGGATCCCAACAACCCCAGTCGGAATCGCCGCCGTCCGACATCGCCCTCACCGGTGCAGTCCCACCACGTCGTGAGACACGGCAGCTTCCACGGCGGCCGCGATTTCCCCCAAGGGGATGACTCGGTCGGCCAGTCCTTCATGGACCACGAACGACGGCATGCACCACACCACGCTGGTTTCCTTGTCCTGGGCGAACACCGTTGCGCCCCGAGCCTTCATCGCGCGCAGGCCGATCAGCCCGTCCTGGCCCATCCCGGTCATGATCACGCCGAGCGCCTGCGGTCCGTATACCTCCGCCACGGATCGAAACAACGGGTCGGCGGCCGGCCGGCACGAATTCTCGGGAACGGCCTGGTTCAGCGATAACACGATGCGTCCGTTCTTCCGCGCCACCACCATGTGGTGGTCTCCCGGGGCGACGTAGGCCACGCCGGCCTCGGGGGAGACGCCGTCGATGCCCTCGGTGACTTTGATGTCAGAACCGGCATCAAGTCGTTCCGCGAGCAGTTTGGTGAACACCGGCGGCATGTGCTGGACGATGAGGACCGGAACGGGAAATCCCTTGGGAAGCCGCGGCAGGACCTTTGCGAGGGCTTCGGGACCTCCGGTCGAGACCCCGATGGCAACGATTTTTGGGGCGGCCCGGACTCCCGCCCCATTCCGGGGGAGCGCTGCCGGTCGATTCGCGCCGACCGGAGCGGATTCACACAGCTCGGGACGAAATTGCTTGATCTTGGGGACGAGGTCGGCCGCCACGCGCTTGAGCACCTCCCCGTACCCCTGACCGATGCTGCTGGGCTTGGTGACGTAGTCGTGGGCGCCCAGCGACAAGGCCTGGATGGTCTGCGACGCGCCTCGCTGGGTCAGCGTGCTGAACATGATCGTGCGGACCTTGGGATGGGCCACGCGAAGGACGCGGAGCACCTCGAATCCGTCCGCCTCAGGCATCTCGATGTCGAGGATCACGACCTCCGGATTGAGCTGACGGATGCGATCGAGCGCGATTTTTCCATTGGGCGCCGTCCCGACGACCGTGATCTCGGGGGCGTTCGCCAAGGCGTCCGAGACGGCTCGCCGGACAATGGAGGAATCGTCGACGATCAGAACACGAATCGGCTCAGGCACGGCTTCCCCCCGTGATCCCGAGCAGGGCCAGTTTCTCTTCCAGGATCTCCTTGGTGAACGGTTTCATGATGTACTCGTTGGCCCCTTTGGTCATGGCGTGCACGATCTTCTCCATCTGGTTGTTGGTGGTCACCATCACCACGGTCGGCCGCTGGGCCATCTTGTCGCGGAGGAGTTTGAGCGCCTCCAAGACCTGGATGCCGTTCATCTCCGGCATGTCCCAGTCGAGCATGATAAGCCCGATGTCCGGGTGAACTTCGAGCTTGGCCATGGCATCCTTGCCGTGGATGGCCTCGATCGTCTCGTGCCCCATCTGGCGCAGCATCTGGCCCAGGATTTTTCGGATCGACCCGAAGTCGTCAACGATCAGCACTTTCACGCGATACCTCCGTCAGTAGGGGCACGGCATGCCGTGCCCCTACGCCCTCACGCCGCCCGCAGCGCGGCCCCGCTCCGTCCCGTGCCGGAACGTCCCGCCGTGTCTCGTTCTCGAAACTCGCTCACCAGGCCTTCCAGGTCACCGGCCATCTTGGAGAGACTTTGGCTGGCCGTCAGGATGTTGGTGGCGCCCTCGGCCGTGCTCCGCGACGCCGACGCCACGCCCGCGATGTTTTCCACGACCTCGCCCGTTCCCCGGGCTGCCTCGGCCACGCTCCGGCTGATCTCGGTCGTCGTCGCGGCCTGTTCCTCCACCGCCCCCGCGATGGTGGTCGCGATCTCGTTGATCTGGTCGATGATCTTGCCGATCTCGCCGATCGCCGCCACCGCCCCGTGCGTATCCCCCTGGATCGCCTCGATCTTCCGTCCGATCTCCTCCGTGGCCTTGGCCGTTTCCTTGGCCAATTCCTTCACCTCGTTCGCTACCACCGCGAACCCCTTGCCGGCCTCGCCCGCCCGCGCCGCCTCGATCGTCGCGTTGAGCGCCAACAGGTTGGTCTGTTGCGCGATCGACGTAATCACCTTGATGACCTTCCCGATCTCCTCGCCTGAGACTCCGAGCTTCGACACGGTCGTTCTGGTCGATTCGGCCGCCCGCACGGCCTGGGCCGTCACCCGCGTCGCCTCCTGGACGTTCTTGGAGATTTCCTTGATCGTCGCCGCCATTTCCTCCGCGGCCGTCGCCACGGTCTGGACGTTGCGGTTGGTCTGCTCGCTCGCGGTGGACACCGTGCTCGCCTGCCGGGTCGTTTCCTCCGAACTCACGCTCATTTGTTGGCTCGACGCCGAGAGTTCCTCGGATGCCGCCGCCAATTGGCCGGCCATCGCGGTGACGCGGGTCGCCATTCGCTGAAGCTCGTCCCGCTCGGTTTGGAGCGTCCGCTGCTCGTCCAACTGTTGTTTCACAAACTGGCCGATGTAGGCATCGATGGCCAGCCCCATGTCGAAGAAAATCACCTTCATGATGGCCTGGAGGAACCCAAGCAATTCCTCCTCGGATTTGGAGGACCACACGCGAGACAGCCCCCCGCCTCGAAATTCCTCGAACAGGGCTTTGGTGACCAGACGTATGAGGAAGTGATACGTCCCGAGGTACCACTGAGGCTTCAGATCCACTCGAACGTGAGCCAATCCGATCCTGAGGCGTTCCTCGACGTAGTTCGCGTCATAGGGGCCGTTCAGGAGAGAGGCGAGGTAGACCTTCTGCGTGTCTTTGAGGTGACGGATCACGGCATCGTTGGGCAGAAGCCTGCCGGTCTCATCGAACTTCTGCAGGTGTTCGTAGAGCGCGTCGACGGCCCCGTCCACGTGCCGGGCCAGTCTGGGCGCCAGCCGACGAAGCCGCACGGCATCCTCCTCACCGAACTGCAGGAACGCCTTGCGGGTGTCGACGGCCCGCCGCTCGTCGAGCCCCAACACGCTCATCACGCTGGTTGATTCGTCTCGCTGGTCCCGACCATCAGCCATCTCACCCCTCCTTAGAACCTGTTGAACAACTTGAACGGCTTGAACCTCTTTGATTTACGCCGCCTTTCGTTGCGGTTCGCTGATATTGCCGACCAGAGCCCGCAACTCGCCGGCCATTCGGGAGAGGTTTTGGCTCGCCGTCAAGATGCTGGCCGCGCCCTCCGCCGTGCTCCGCGACGCCTCGGCCACGCCCGCAATGTTTTCCACGACTTCCCCGGTCCCCCGTGCCGCCTCGGCCACGCTGCGGCTGATCTCCGTCGTCGTCGCGGCCTGTTCCTCCACCGCCCCCGCGATCGTGGTCGCGATGTCGTTGATCTGGCCGATGATCTTTCCGATCTCGCCGATCGCCCCGACCGCGCCCTGCGTGTCTCCCTGGATCGCCTCGATCTTCCGCCCGATCTCCTCCGTGGCCTTCGCCGTCTCCTTGGCCAATTCTTTCACTTCGTTCGCCACCACCGCGAACCCCTTGCCGGCCTCGCCGGCCCGTGCCGCCTCGATCGTGGCGTTGAGCGCCAAGAGGTTCGTCTGCTGTGCAATCGAGGTGATGACTTTGATGACCTTTCCGATCTCGATGCTCGATTCTCCCAGCTTGGCGATGGTGCCGTTCGTCGATTCGCTCAGCCGGACCGCCTGGGCCGTCACCCGCGTCGCTTCCTGGACGTTCTTGGAGATTTCCTTGATGGTCGCCGCCATCTCCTCCGCGGCGCCCGCCACGGTTTGGACGTTGCGATTGGTCTGCTCGCTCGCGGTGGACACCGCGCTTGCTTGCCGGGTTGTCTCCTCCGAACTCGCGCTCATTTCATGGCTCGACGCCGAGAGCTCCTCGGACGCCGATGCCACCGCGTCCGCCACATTCGAGAGAGACGCCACCAGCTTCGCCTCCGACGTCACCACCGCCCAGGCCGCCATCGTGCCGATCCTGGTTTTTTGATCGTCGTAGATCGCGTTGACCGTCAAATCGAGGATTTCGTCTCCCAGCATGATTCTCGATCGAAAGGGAAGGTTCTTGGCGTCGGAGAGAACGCGTCTGACCTGAGCGGGGTTCTGGTGGAAGGCGTCGATCGACTGCCCGATGAGATCGTCAGCCTTGACGGGCAGGAGGTGTTGCAGGCTCCGGGACGTCCGCATCGAGGCCGGGTTGATATACGCCAGCCTGAAGTCGCGGTCCGCGATCATGAGATTGATCGGCGCGTTCTCCACCAGGGCGGTCAACTGAGCCATCCTGGCCCGTTGGGCGTGCGCCTGGCGCAGGCCGGTCACCATCGAAGAAAAACTCCGCGCCAGCACGCCGACTTCGTCTTCTCCGTGGGCCGCCACCTCCACCGAGAGGTCTCCCCTTGCGATCTTCTGCGCTGCCTCAGCCATCTTGTGCAGCGGGTTGGCGATCGCGTTGCCCATGATCCCCGCCAGGGTCACGCCGATGAGGAGCGAACCGATGGTCAAGCCGATAAAGATCATCACCACCCGCTTGTAGTTCGTGGAAGAAGCCGCAACCAGCGCAGACGCCCGTTGATCCAGTTTGACCATCAGGTCGCCCAGCAGACGATTCATTTGCATGGCGCGCGACGCGTTCACCCCGTCGGCGATCTGCTCCGCCTTGGCCCTGTCCTTGGCGTAGAGCGCGGGGATGATCTGTTTGTCCCGGGTGTCGTCGAACTCCCGCCACACGCTCCGCCACTCGTTGACGGGGGCCTCGATCTCCGGGTTCCCGGCCGAGGCCCGTCCGAGCCGCTCAAACGCCTCATCGACCTTGGCCACGGATTCCTTGACCGCCTGGCTTCCCTGGTCCAGCATAGATCGCTCGCCGGCCGCCGACATCAGCATCTTGAGGAGATCCGCCTGGGCGTTGAGCTCGTTCTGAATCGAGAGGCCGGTCGTCACCATCGAGAGACTCTTCTGCAACTCGCCCTGGGAACGATTGAGCCGGCGGATTTGGTCGTACCCCACTGCCACGACCACCGCAATGATCGCGACCAATACGCCGAATCCCACGAACAACTTCGCCTTCGTCTGAAGGTTATGAAACCACCGCATACGATCCTCCGAGTGTGTGACGAACCAACGGTTTCTGGCGCACCGTCAACCGCTCACCGCGACCTGAGTGGCCGCTTCGGTATTGAGCGCGAGCAGCAAGCGATCCTTGAGCTTGTAGACCCCTTCGGTCACCGCGCGAAGCCGTTCATCGACGGTTTCGGGCGACGGGGTGAACAGGTCCGGCCTGACGTCGATCACGTCGCCGATCCGGTCCACCAGGAGGCTCACCGGCCCGTCGAGGGTCTGGACCACCATGTTCATCAATGCGGTCCCTTCCGTGCGGGTGGGGAACCCCAACCGCGCCCGAAGATCAACCGCCATGACGATCTGGCCCCGGAGATTGATCAACCCCGCAACCGTCGGCGGCGCCAGCGGAACTCGTGTCAGCCCCTGGGTCGTGAGCACCTCTTGAACGCGACGAACCTCCACGCCGAGGAAGTGGTCGTCGAGAAAGAACGTGGCGTATTGACGATTCTGATCGTGTCTCCGGTCGGCCGTGGCCTGACGCCGCTCCTCCCCACCGGGCGGGGAAGAAACCGAGACCCGGCGGTCTTCCTTTCTGCTGTCCATCACCGACCCTCTTCTTTCTCTTTACGCCGCCACCGCTTGGTCGATCCACCCCGGTTCCGCGCTCTCGATCACGTGATCGATATCAAGGAGGTCCGTGGTGACGCCGTCGATGACCAGCGAACCCCGAACGCCCGCCCTGCCCGATGGAGGGGCGTACAGCGCCACGGTGGCATCGACAATATCCAGGATCCGGCCGACGAGCAGCCCGACGCTCTTGCGGCCACGGGAGAAGACGACCGCGGGTAGGCGTTCGGGATGTTCGGAGGGCGGCGTCGCCGCACAGACGTGGTCGAGTCGGATGAGGGGCAGGAGATCGCCCCGGTACTGAATCACCTCGCGACCCGCGGCCCGTTCGATCCGATCCGCCGCAAATTCTTCGAGCCGAGCCACCAGCGCGAGCGGCACCGCAAAACGCTCGCGGCCGTACCCCGCAAACGTCAGGAGGGCTTGACGCTCGGTTCCCGCCCCCCCCACGGCCTCTTCATCACCTTTGACCTCCGCCTCGTCCTCGGCGGCGTGAAGGAGCTTGCCCTCCCTGGCAATCCCCATCACATCCAGGATCAGCGCCACCCTGCCGTCTCCAAGAATCGTGGCGCCGGCAAACACCGACAACCCCTTGAGCTGCCGATTGAGCGCCTTGACCACGATTTCCTCGCTGTCGTTGACCTCGTCCACGACCAATCCGAACGAACGGCCCGCTGCGCCCAACACGACGATATTCGTTTCCGCAGCCGCCGCGCGTTCGGTCTCACGTCCCGATGGTCGGGAGTCCACACCGAGAATTCGATCCAGGTGCAGGACCGGGAGCAACGCCCCACGCAGCCGATAGACTTCCGCGCCTCGGATGACCTCGATGCGGTCGCCGGCTTCCCCGTCCACCATGACCAATTCGAGCAGGCTCGCCTGGGGGATCGCGAACCGGTCGCCCCCCGCGGTGACCATCAAGGCCGGAATGATGGCGAGGGTGAGGGGAATCTTGATCTTGAGGCTCGTTCCCTGACCGAGACGGCTCGTGATCTCGACACCGCCCCCGATCTTTTCGATGTTGGTTTTGACCACATCCATTCCGACGCCGCGGCCCGACACGTTGGTGACTTTTTCCGCCGTGGACAGCCCGGCATGGAAAATGAGGTTCAGCGCTTCTCGTTCCGAGAGGGTGGTCGCGGCGCCGACCGTCAGAAGTCCTTTTTCCACCGCCTTCCGCTTGACGCGCTCGACGTCGATCCCGCCCCCGTCGTCGACGATGTCGATCGTGATCTGACTGCCCTCATGAGACGCTTTCAGAAAGAGCGTCCCCTTGGCGGGCTTGCCCTTGGCCGTGCGGACGTCGGGGGTTTCGATTCCGTGGTCCACCGCGTTGCGGACGATGTGGGTCAAGGGATCCTTGATCGCCTCGAGGAGCGTCCGATCCAACTCGGTCTCGGCGCCCTCCATCACCAGTTCGACGTCCTTGCCGCTCGCCCGCGCCAAGTCCCTGACCAAGCGTGGAAGTTTTTCCCAGACGTTGCGGATCGGCTGCATGCGGGTTTTCATCACCGCGTCCTGCAGCTCGGTCGTGATGTGATTCATGCGCTGGGCGGTTCCGCTGTCGGCGTCATCGCGGTCTCGGATGCGCTGGAGCAATTGGTTGCGCGCGAGGACCAGCTCCCCGACCAGGTTCATCAGCTTGTCCAACAGCCCCACGTCCACGCGAATGGACGATTCGCTCGCCGTCAGAGCCTTGGCCGGGCCAACCGCCGTCGGATGGTCGGCCGCTCCGCCCTCAGCCTCGGCTTTGGCCTTCCCCTCGTCCTCCGGTCGCTGTAGGGGCACAACATGTTGTGCCCCTACGTGGGATACCCCCGCGGCCGGGGCTTCTCCGTTCAACACGGCATCGAGGCTCTGCCGGACCACGTCATAATTCTTGTCCGGTTCATGGCCGGTTTCCTCGAGGTGGGCGAGGATTTCTTTGATGACGTCGACGGCGCCCAGGAGCACCGTGATCCGTTCCGGCGTGACCGTCATCTTCCGGTCCCGCATTTTGGCCAGGACGTTTTCGGCCACGTGCGCGATGCTCTCCAGCTTCGGCAATCCGAGAAAGCCGCACGTGCCCTTGATCGTGTGAATCGTCCGGAAAATGCTGGCGAGAAGGTTCGGGTTCTCCGCCTCTTTTTCCAGCGCGACGAACTCCTGGTCCAGGCGCCCGACCCCTTCGGCGCACTCGATCAAGAACTCTTTGAGCAGATCTTCCTCTTCTTCCATGGCTCTCCCGCTCCGGTGTGATCGATCGCGGCGACGCACACCGGTTCCTTTCTCCATTCGGCAGAATGCCGGGAAATCTTTAGGTCAGCCGGGTTTCACGATAAAAATGTTCCCGGTGATCGGGTCCAGTTGATGGAACGCGAGAATTTTCCCGAGGTGAGTCGCGTTGAGTCGGTTGCCCGCAGGAACCAGCAACACCCCACGCCGTGTCGTGATATCTCGAGTCAGGACCATTCCCTCGATGAGGTCTCCCACCGGAATCTCGACCTCGTTCGGTCGGCTCGCCACGCTGTGTAACCCCATGATCTCCGCCAAGACGCCCACGACCACCGGGTCAAACCGCTTGCCCTTCTCCATCCTCAATGATTCGAGGGCTTTTGAAATCGGAATACGGTTGACGACTTCCGACGGGTTGACGAGGGTGTCGAAGTGATCGCACGCCGCCACGACCCGGGCCGCCAGCGGGATGTCCTCCCCTTTGATTCCATCGGGAAATCCCGTGCCGTCGAAGTGCTCGTGGTGGGTTCTGATGATCCAGGCCGCCGGCCGAAGTTTCTCGATCCCCTGCAGGCTCGCCTCCCCGAGGAAGGGGTGCTTTTGCCAGAGGCCCCGCGCGAGGTTGTCCATGTCGGCCTCGCGTTTCTTGAGAAGATCGTCGGGATACCCGATTTCGCCGATGTCCATCAGCAGCGCCCCGATCGTGCAGAGCTCTCGGTCGGTCTCGTTCAACCCGAGGCGGCTCGCCACCTGATCCGCCAGCTCGGCGACCCGCCTGGCGTGCCCGACCAGGGCCGGGCTCTTCAACTCCATCACGCCCATGAATGCCTGGATGGTCTCGGAGAAACTCGCGTCCAGTTTTCGATACAGCTCGTTGAGCTCGCCGTTCTTCTTCTCGATCTCGCGGGTTCGTTCCCTCACCCGCTCTTCGAGGGAGCGGTTGATGTCGTAGAGTTCCTGATTCTGTTGTTTGACCAGCTCGCTCAACTCTCGGTTCAAAACCATCAGCTCGGACTGGCGAAGCGCCTGGCGAACCGTCAACCGAAGGTCGTCGTCATTCCACGGCTTGGCGATGAATCGATACACGTGGCATTCGTTGATGGCGTCGACCGCCGCCTGCATGTCCGCGTATCCCGTCAGCATGATCCGGACGACATCCGGCTTGAGTTCCTTTGCGCGCGACAGAAACCTCGTCCCCTCCATGTCCGGCATGCGGTGGTCGGAGATGATGAGGTCCACCGGACGGCTCTCGATCCATCCCAGGGCCTCGGACGCGCTGGTGGTGGTCAGGATTTCGTAGGGCTCTTTGCGGAACACCCGCTTGAGCGCGAAGAGGATGTTTTCCTCGTCGTCGAGAAAGAGCAGCGTATGCGGTTCGGTGGGTGCCGATTCGTCCGCCTGTTCCATCGCGTCCTCCTTACCCGTTGCCTATCGCCGTCCGTAGGGGCACGACATGTCGTGCCCCTACAACATTCACGCCGCCCGATCCTCGGGCGGCTTCGCGGCGGGCCGCGCCGGGGATTCTTCCAGCGGCAACACCACCCGAAATTGCGTCCCGCGTCCCACCTCGCTGTCCACTTCGATCGTCCCCCCGTGCTTTTGGACGATGCCGTACGAGATCGAGAGGCCCAAACCCGTTCCCTTGCCGACCGGCTTCGTCGTGAAAAACGGGTCGAAGATCTTTTTGAGGTGCTCCGGGGCGATGCCGCTTCCGGTATCCTCCACCTCCACCACCACGTGGTGGTCCCGCAGGAACGTCCGGATCCAGATGGTTCCTTTGGTCGTCATCGCGTGCGCCGCGTTGACCAACAGATTGACGAATACCTGGTTCAACTGCTGCGGGTATCCGACGATCCGCGGTACCGGACCCAGCTCCTTGACCACGTCGGCCTTGTACTTGAGCTCGTTCCACACGATCGCGAGCGTGCTTTCTATTCCCTCGTTCACATTCACGAGCGTGCGCTCCGCCTGATCCACGTGCGAGAACGTCTTGAGGTTCCGCACGATCCGTTGAACGCGCTCCACACCGTCCAGCGACTGAACCGTCAACCGCGGGAGATCCGAGAGAACAGAGGTCGTGTCGATCTGCTTCGCGAGCACCCGAAGCTGTTTCGCCTCGCGCGCGGCGCCCTCGTGGTCTCCCGCCTCGACCGCCGCCAACAGCGGTTCGCACCCCGCCGCCAATCGGACGATGTCCTCCACATACTCGGATAGGGTCCGCAAGTTGCTGGCCACGAAGCCGATCGGATTGTTGATCTCGTGGGCCACCCCCGCCGCCAGTTGGCCGAGCGACGACATCTTTTCGGCCTGGACGAGTTGACCCTGCGCGTCCTTGAGATCGTCATAGGTTTTTTTGAGCGCGTCCTCCGTCCGTTTCCGGGCCGTGATATCCTCGGCGATTCCCACGATCCGGTAGACCCTGCCGGTCTCGTCCGTGACCGGAAACGCGCGGTCCAAGATCCAGCGGTGTGCGCCGGTCGGCCACACGATCCGATACTCCTCGTGGTAGTCGCCTCGAACCTGCTTGGTGACGGCCGCGTGGCGGACCCGCTCGCGGTCCTCGGGATGGATGGCGTCAAGCCAGGATTGGGGCGACGCGTAGAGGCTTTCCCGCGCGCGCCCCCAGATGACTTCGTAGCCCGGGCTGATGTACAGCATGGTGTGTTTCTCGGGATCGGTCATCCAAAACACGACCCGGGAGTTCTCCGTCACTTGGCGGAATCGCTCCTCGCTGGCCCGCAGCTCAAGCTCGGCGCGTTTCTGATCGGTCACATCCTCGACGGTGAGCAGGACGCGCGCCTTGTCGTCCTCGGTGCGTTCGATCGCCGTCATCACCACGCGGAGGATCCGGGCCTCCTCGCCCCGGGTGTAGTCCATCGTCAGTTCGTGCCTCGCCCCCTCGGCGCTGAGCATCTTCGCCAGTTCCTCCCACCACCGTGTCCGGGGGAGGATCTCTTCCAACGCGCGTCCCCGCAGACTTTGGTCGGGACCGCCGATGATCCGTCGGAACAGGCGATTGGTGGAGAGCACGACCAGGTCGGCCGACAGGACCACCGTGCCCAACGGGACGCTCGCCACGACCTTCTCGATGGCTCGTTTCAGACGTTCGACGGTTTGAAACTTGGCGTAGACGAACGTATCGATCGTCAGCCCTATGTCGAGGAGAATGGCCTTGATCAGGGCGTTGCTGGCGGCCGCGGCGGATTGCGGATCGCGACCCGCAATCCGCCAGATCTCGGGGAGCAGCGTTGACAGGTATTTGCCGTACGCGCCGATGTACCACTTGGGCTCCAGCCCGACGCTCCGGTGGACGAGGCCGATGCGCAGCCGATTGGCGACGTAGTCCTCGCCATAGTCTCCGGTGGTCAGGCTGTTGAAATACGCGAGTTGGCTCCGCTTCAGTCGCTCGACCACCGCGGGATCGGATAGCAAAGCCCGCGTCTCTTCGAACGCCGTCAGGTGGGCATAGAAAGTATCGAGGAACGGACCCGAGAGACCGGCCAACCGTTCGTGCAAAGCCTTCAACTGCTCGGCCTCGGCAGGATCGAACTCCAGAAACGCCTTACGGCGCGCCAGTTCGGCGGCGTCGATGCCGATCGCCGTCGCCACGGCTTTCACCACGTCGTCTA
The DNA here is from genome assembly GCA_016201825.1 of Nitrospirota bacterium. Classification (GTDB taxonomy): domain Bacteria; phylum Nitrospirota; class Nitrospiria; order 2-01-FULL-66-17; family 2-01-FULL-66-17; genus 2-01-FULL-66-17. The sequence continues at coordinate 19,352 of JACQCD010000020.1, forward strand.
GCGGTCCCACTCGACGTTCCTCGCCTCGGTGCGATAATTACGCGGCACGGCGCTCCGGCTCCTCACCCGGCTTCTCCGTTTCGTCCGCGGCGGGCGCCTGGACGGGCAGCACGACTCGAAAGCGCGTTCCCTGGCCCACGTGGCTCTCCACCTCGATCGTTCCACTGTGTTTCCGCACGATCCCATACGAGATCGAGAGACCCAGCCCGGTTCCTTTCCCCACTGGTTTGGTGGTGAAAAACGGATCGAAGATCTTCGCCATGTGTTCGGGCGCAATCCCGCACCCGGTATCCTCGACCTCCAGGACGACGGCTTCTCCCCGGAGGAACGTCCGGATCCAAATGGTTCCCTTGGAGGGACTCCCGTCGCCTTCGACGCTCGTTTTGGTTCGTTCGTCAAAGGCGTGCGCCGCGTTCACCAACAAATTCAGGATGACTTGGTTCAGTTGCTGGGGGTAGCCCAGAATCGCCGGCACCGGCCCCAGCTCTTTGATCACCTCGGCCTTGTATTTGAGCTCGTTTCGCGCAATGGCCAACGTGCTTTCGACGCCCTCGTTGATGTCGACGGAGGTTTGCTCCTGCTCCTCCGACCGGGAAAAGGCCTTGAGGTCCTGGACGATCCGGCGGACGCGATTGAGTCCTCCCTCAGACTCCGTGGCCACGTGCGCGAGATCTTCGAGCAGCGCCCTCGCGTTCAGCCGTTGCGCCAGTGCCCGTCCGCGCTCCGCCTCCCCGCGCGCCGCCTCGAAATCGCTCCGTTCCACCGCGCCCAGGAGCCCCTCATACCCCGCCGCGAGTTGGAGGAGGTCCCACACGTACTCACGAAGCGTCCGCAGGTTCGCGCCGACGAATCCGATCGGCGTGTTGATCTCGTGCGCCACCCCCGCGGCCAATTGGCCGAGCGAGGACATCTTCTCGGCGTGGATGAGCTGGGCCTGGGCCGTCTTCAGCTCTTCATAGGCCTGCTCGGCCCTGGTTTTGGCCGCGGCGAGTTCCCTGGTCCGCTTCTGCACCGTGTTTTCCAACCCGACCTTGGCGTCCTCCAATTCACGGACCAACCGCCGGATTTCCCGCACGTCGCGGATCACGCCGACAACCGCCTCGATCCGATTGCCGGGACCGCGAAGGACCGACCCGTTGAACGTCGCGGGGATCTTCTCGCCCGAGCGCGTCACCAATTCGAGATCGCAGTGCCGCGACTCTCCGGTCGTCATCAGCTCCCGAATGGCGCGGAAGAACTGCAGGTTTTCATCGGTCACGATCGCGCCGACGGGCTGCCCCACCAGTTCGGACGACGGATGTCCCAACAGATCCTCGCCGGCGCGATTGATGAATTGGACCACCGCGTCCCGATCCACGACGACCAGCACGTCGATCAGGCTCTGGATAAGGTTGGCCATCAAGGCTTCGTCGCGAAGCAATCCGCGATACAGATCGCGTTCGGAGTTCACGACGCCGCCTTCCGTTGTTTGAGATCGTGCAGCGCGCGGTCGATCAGCCTGGCCGCCACCGAGAAGTCGGCCGCCTTTTGGAAAAAGCCGACGGCCCCCAACTGCTCGGCTTCGCCCATGCGCTCGTCCGACGCGTAGGCCGTGACCATGATCACGGGCAGCGCCCCGTGCGAGCGACGGATCCGTCTGAGGGTTTCGATCCCGTCCATCCCCGGCATCATGATGTCGAGGAAGACGATCCGGGGAAGTCGCTCGCTCAACTTGGCCAATGCCTCGTGTCCGTCGGCCGCGGTCGTCACCCGGTATCCCTTGGCCTTCAACCAAAACGCCATAGTCTCCGCGTAGTCCGGTTCGTCGTCGACCAACAACACCTCGATCGCGTCCATCAGGCCCCGCTCGCTACTCCGTTCACGCCGCGTGCCGTTCCGACGCGGCCGCCCTCCGCCACCGAGCCACCAGTCGCTTCCACCACGACGGGTCGGACGCGCGCGACCGGACCGGTTCCTCCACGCGCGGCGCGTCCGCGCACGTGGGAAGGGAGACCGTGAACTTACTGCCCTTGCCGACCTCGCTCTCCACCCAGATCCGTCCGCCGTGCTGCTCGACCAGCGCCTTGGCGATCGGCAGGCCCAACCCCGTGCCGTGGACGTCGGTGCTCTTCTGTCCGACCTGGACGAAGTTCTCGAAGATGCGCTCCACGTCGCCCTTCGGAATTCCACGCCCGCTGTCGGTCACGGCCACTTTGACCTGCGATGGGACGATCCCGCCGCGCGGCAGGTCGGCCACCCCCACGCTGACCTTCCCCTCCGGCGGCGTGAACTTCACCGCGTTCCCGACCAGGTTGGTGAACACCTGGATCATTCGGTCGCGGTCGACGTGGACTTTAGGCAGGCCTTTCTGGGCGTGATAGGAAAGCTTGACGTTCCGCGACTGGGCGAACAGCGTCATGGTCTGGCCCACCTCGTCGACGATCTCGGCCAGGTCGTTTGGCGACGGGTTCACCACGAGTTTCCCGGCCTCGATCTTCGACAGATCCAAGAGATCGTTGATCAACCGCATCAACCGCTCCACGTTGCGCTGGGCGAGCGCCAGCATCTTGCTCTGGTCCTCGGTCACCGCGCCGACGGTGCCGTCACGGAGCAGACCCAGCGCCTGTTTGACGGAGGCCAGAGGGGTGCGCAGTTCGTGCGAGACGCTCGCGACAAAGTCGGTCTTCATCCGCTCCAACTCCCGGACTTTGGCGACGTGGCTGAGCGCGGACACCATCCCCACCACCTTGCCGTCCGGGTTCTGGACGACCGCCGTGCTGGCTCTGAGGGTCTTCTCGGTCTCCGGTGCGCTCCGCACCTCGACCCCCGGCGCGGTTTCTGGGGCGACCCCACTCCCCAATTCCGCGGAGAGCGTCACCATCCGGTCGGCGCCCAGCACGTCCCGAATATCGTGTCCGACCTTGTCCTTGAACTTGGCCCCGTACAGGCGCTCCGCGGCGGGGTTCATCATGACGATCCGGCCCTGGGCGTCCACCACGATCACGCCGTCGGCCGCGGTGGCGACCACGTCTTCGGTCCGCCGCTTTTCGAACACCACCTGCTGTTTCTCGGCTTCCAGGTGCGTC
>JACQCD010000021.1 GCA_016201825.1 Nitrospirota bacterium
CAAGACGATTGGGAGTCGCCGTCGCTCGGGGCGTGGGGACTGGGGTGGGAGGTCCGCCTGGACGGGATGGAGATCACCCAGTTCACGTATTTCCAAGAGATCGGGGGCGTGGCACTCGATCCGATCTCGGTGGAGTTGACCTACGGGCTCGAACGGATCGCCATGTATCTCCAGCAGGTCGAGAACGTCTTCGACCTTCGCTGGTCGGGCGATATCTTCTACCGGGATCTGCACCACGAAACCGAGGTCCAGTTTTCGCGCTACAACTTCGAGAAGGCACATGTCGAGACCCTGTTGAAGCTGTTCGACCTGTACGAGCAGGAGGCGCGCCGGTTGCTCGACGACGAGTTGGTATTGCCGGCATACGACCAGTGCATCAAGACCTCGCATTGTTTCAACGTGCTCGACGCGCGCGGCGCGATCAGCGTGACCGAACGCGCGACCTACATCGGGCGGGTCCGGGCCATGGCCCGGGCCTGTGCCGAGGGGTGGGTTCGCCACCGCGAGGCGAAGGGATTTCCCTTGCCGGCACGGACACCCGCCACGCGGTCGCGCGGGACGAAACGGGCGCTCTCTCCCACCGGGTAAGGTAAGGACGGAACGTGGCGGCACGATCTTCACACGCGGACCTCTTGTTCGAGATCGGGACCGAAGAGCTTCCCTCGACGCTTATTCGGGGCGCGATCGCGCAATTGGAGGCCGAGGCCCGCGCCGCGCTGGAAGGCGCTCGGCTGACTGTCAGGGAGGTGCGGGCGTACGCCACGCCGCGCCGGCTGGTGTTGGTCGCGGAGGGCGTGGGGCGGCGGCAGACCGAAGCCGTGACCCAGGTGGTCGGGCCGCCCGCGTCGGCGGCGTTCGATGCCGAGGGACGGGCGACCCGCGCTGCCGAAGGGTTCGCCAAGTCTCAGGGCGTGACGCCGGCCGAGTTGACCGTCGTCACCACCGAGCGCGGGCGATACACGGCGGTCGTGAAGGCCGAGAGCTGTCGCCCCGCGTCGGCGGTGCTGCGGGAACTCTTGCCGCGCCTCATCGGCGGATTCTCGTTTACGCGTTCGATGCGGTGGGAGGGGAGCGGGGCCCGCTTCTCGCGGCCGATTCGGTGGATCGTCGCGCTGTACGACGGCAAGGTCATACCCTGTTCGTACGGGGGCGTGTCATCGGGATCGACCACCTACGGCCACGCGCTGACGTCTCCCCGCGGGGTTCGGGTATCGGGCGGCTGGGCCGCGTATGCCAAGAGCCTTGAGCGCCACGGCGTGATCGTCGATCAGCAGCGGCGACGCGCGTCGATCGAATCCCAACTGGACGCCGCGGCGAAGGAAGCGGGCGGACGCCTGGTCGCGGACGAGGCGTTGGTGGAGCAGGCGACGTTCCTTACCGAGTCCCCGTGGGCGGTGGTCGGCACGTTCGATCGACGCTATCTGGTCCTGCCTCAGGAAGTCATCGTCACCGCCATGAAGGAGCACCAGGGGTATTTTTCGTTGGTCGATGCCGCGGGCGCGCCGTTGCCCGCGTTCGTCGCGGTCAGCAACGTCAAGCCTGCGGGCCGGGCCGCGGCGGTGATCCGCTCGGGATACGAGCGCGTCCTGCGGGCCCGCCTCGACGACGCGCGGTTTTACTTCGAGCAGGATCAGCGCGAGAAGCTCGCGGACCGGGTCGAGCGCCTCAAGGGCGTGGTGTTCCAGGAACGCCTGGGCTCAGTCTACGAGAAGGTCGAACGCCTGGTGGTACTCTGCGGCGAGTTGGCGCCTGCGTTTCAGGTCGACCGTGACACGGCCGAACGGGCGGCCCGGATCTGCAAGGCTGATTTGACCACCGGCATGGTCCGGGAGTTTCCGGAGTTGCAAGGCATCATGGGGCGAGAGTACGCGCGGCGCCAGCAGGAGTCCGACCAGGTGGCCACGGCGATCGGCGAGCACTACCGGCCGCGGTTCGCCGGGGACGACATTCCCGCCGGTGCGTTGGCCCAGCTCGTGGCGTTGGCCGATAAAGTGGATACCATTGCGCGCTGTTTCGGGGCGGGGCTCATCCCGAGCGGGTCTCAAGATCCGTACGCGCTGCGCCGTCAGGGGTTGGGCGTGGTGCAGATCCTGCGCGATCGTCCGGTGATCGCCCTCTCCGATCTGCTGAGCCGGGCCGCGCTGCCCGGCACCGACACCGGACCGATTCTGGAGTTTTTCAGTCAGCGGATCGAGTCGCAGGCCAAGACCGAGGGCTTCCGCGCGGATCTCATCAACGCGGTGCTGGCCGTGTCGGACGCGGTCGACCATCCCAAGCTGGCGTTTCGCCGTCTTCGCGCGCTCGCGGCGTTTTCGCGGCGTCCGGCGTTCGATTCCTTGATGACGGCGTGCAAGCGGGTGATGAACATTTTGCCGCCGGGGTGCCCGACCGCGATCGATCCGTCTCGATTCACGCACGAGGCCGAGCGCCACCTCCACGCGGAAACGGCGAGGGTCGCCGAGGAGGTCCGGGTCGAGGAGGAGCACGAGCACGACGAGGCGGTGCTGGAGGCCTATGAGTCGCTCAAGGGCGCGATCGATACGTTCTTCAACGAGGTCATGGTGATGGCGGAGGACCCGGCGGTGCGCGACACGCGCCTTGCGCTGCTCAAGGCGGTGAACGATCTCTTGGCGCGATTCGCCGATTTTCGATTGGTCGTGACGACAGAATCCCCCCACCCTTCCCTTGCTTCGCCACGCGAAGTTCGCGTTCCCCGCAAGGGGGGAGGGTGAGGGAGAGGGTCGGGATAACACGGCGGGCGACCCAGCGGGTCGCCCCTACATTTTATCGGTATTGAAAGGACGTGTAATGGTTCGAGCGAAGGCGCACAAGTGGGTCTACTACTTCGGGGACGGCCGGGCCGCGGGCAAGGCCGGCATGAAGGACCTGCTGGGCGGGAAGGGGGCCGGGTTGGCCGAGATGACCAATCTGGGCATTCCGGTTCCGGCCGGATTCACGATCACCACCGAGGCATGCGTCGAATATTTTCGCGTGAAGAAGACCTTTCCCAAAGGCATGTGGGAACAGGTCCTGGCCGATCTGCGCAAGGTGGAACGGTCGATGAAGATGGGGTTCGGCGACGCCGAAGCGCCGCTGCTGGTGTCGGTCCGGTCGGGGGCCAAGGCCTCGATGCCGGGAATGATGGATACGGTGCTGAACCTCGGTCTGAACGAGCGGACCCTGCAGGGCATCATCAAGAAGACCGGCAATGCCCGCTTCGGCTACGACGCGTATCGACGGTTCATCGGGATGTTCGGCTCGATCGTCCTGGGAATCAAGCGGGAGAAGTTCGAACGGCAATTGGAGAATAAGAAGGCCGAGCGCGGCGTCCACCACGACACCGAACTCGACGAGGACGCACTCAAGGCGGTGGTGGCCGATTTTCAGGCGCTGGTCAAGGCCGAGACGGGGAAGCCCTTTCCCCAGGATCCCATGGAGCAATTGACCCTGGCGATCAAGGCAGTCTTCGATTCCTGGTACGGCGCGCGGGCCGTCACCTATCGCAAGCTGAACAACATCCCCGAAACGTGGGGCACCGCGGTCAACGTGCAGGCGATGGTCTTCGGCAACATGGGCGAGACCAGCGGCACCGGCGTCGCGTTCACGCGCGACCCGTCCACCGGCGAGCGGCGCTTCTTCGGCGAGTGCCTGCTCAACGCCCAGGGCGAAGACGTGGTGGCCGGCATTCGGACGCCGCTGCCGATCGAGGCGCTTCGCGAGAAGGTTCCGAGCGCCTACCGCGAGCTGCTGCGGGTCTACAAGACCCTCGAGCGCCACTATCGGGACATGCTCGACCTGGAGTTCACGATCCAGGAAGGCAAGCTGTACATGCTCCAAACGCGGGTGGGCAAGCGCACCGCCGCGGCTGCGATCCGCATCGCCACCGAGATGGCCAAGGAGAAGCTGATCGACCGCGAAACCGCGATCCTGCGCGTCGACCCCGAGCAGTTGGATCAATTACTCCATCCGATGATCGACCAATCGGCCAAGGTCCGGATCGTCGCCAAGGGGCTTCCGGCCTCGCCGGGCGCGGCCGTCGGCAAGGTGGTGTTCACCGCGGAGGACGCGGAGCGGGCGGCCGCGAAGGACGAGCACGTCATCCTCGTGCGGACCGAAACCTCCCCGGAAGACATCGGAGGGATGAACGCGGCGCAGGGGATCCTGACGGCGCGGGGCGGGATGACCTCCCACGCGGCGGTGGTGGCCCGCGGCATGGGCAAGTGCTGCGTCGCCGGCTGCAGCGCCGTCCACGTCGACGAATCCGCAGGGGCCTTTACGGTCAACGGCGTCACGGTGCGCCAGGGCGACTTCATCACGCTCAACGGCTCGACCGGCGACGTCATCCTGGGCGAGGCGCCCTTGATCCAACCGAAGTTGAGCAAGGACTTTCAGGTCCTGATGGGCTGGGTGGATCAGACCCGTCGTCTTCGGGTCAGAGCCAACGCCGACACGCCCCACGACGCCAAAGTGGCGCGCGGCTTTGGGGCCGAAGGCATCGGCCTGTGCCGCACCGAGCACATGTTCTTCGATGTCGAGCGCATCCGCGCGATGCGGGAAATGATTCTGGCGGATGACGTCGACGGCCGCCAGCGCGCCTTGGCCAAACTCTTGCCGATGCAGAAGAGCGACTTCCTCGGCATCTTCCGCGAAATGGCCGGCCTGCCGGTGACGATCCGTCTCTTGGATCCCCCGTTACACGAATTTCTCCCGCACACCGAAGAAGAACTCGCCGGCCTGGCGACCGACATGGGCGTGCCGCTGGAAGCCCTGCGGGCGAAGAACAAGAGCCTGCACGAGTTCAACCCGATGCTCGGCTGGCGGGGATGCCGGCTCGGCATCACGTACCCCGAAATTTACGAGATGCAGGTGCGGGCCATTTTCGAAGCCGCGTGTGAACTGGCCCAACGAAAAGTGAAGGTCCTACCTGAAGTCATGATTCCTTTGGTCGCGCACGTCAAGGAATTATCGCGGATCAAGGAGCTCTTGATCCGGGTGGCGCATGAGACGATGACGCGCTACGGCAAGAAGATCGCCTACACCATCGGCACGATGATCGAACTGCCGCGCGCCGCGATCGTGGCTGATGAGATCGCCAAGGAAGCCGAGTTCTTCTCCTTCGGCACCAACGACCTCACCCAGACCACCTTCGGTCTCTCGCGCGACGACGCCGGAAAGTTCCTGCCCTTCTACGTCGACAACGGTATCCTCCCGCGCGATCCCTTCGTGGCGATCGACCAGGAGGGCGTGGGCAGCCTGATGCAAATGGGCGTGGAAAAAGGCCGGTCCACGCGCCCGAAGCTCAAGGTCGGGATCTGCGGCGAACACGGCGGCGACCCCTCCTCGGTGGAATTCTGCCACCGCATCGGCCTCGACTACGTCAGTTGCTCCCCCTACCGCGTCCCCATCGCGCGCCTGGCCGCGGCGCAGGCGGTGCTGAAGAACAGCAAGAAGAAGCGCACGGTCTCGGATACGCGGTAAACCCATCACCTCTGGCCATCGGTCGCCGTGAACCTAGACGAGCTTCTCAGGATAGCGACGGGGTAATCAGACGCTGAGGACGCCAATGGGCGCGATTCAGATCAGGGAAGGGGAAGCGGAAAGGCTCATCGTGCTCTTGCCATATACCCCGGAGCGCGTGGCGAAGATCAAGACGGTGGCCGGACGCCGTTGGCATCAGCAAGAGAAGCATTGGACGGTTCCCCAAACCCATGAGGCCATCGCCCATCTGCTGGCCCTCTTTGCCGGAGAACCGGTCGAGGTCGACCCCTCGCTTCGCCCGGTGAACGGCCAGGGCAACCGGGAACCCTCCCCGAAGCCGGTAAGCGATCACGCGGCGGCGACCACCGGCAAGCTCCTCGACCAGGTTCGCCAGGCGATCCGCACCCGGCATTACAGCCTTCGGACCGAGGAAGCCTACATCGGGTGGATTCGCCGCTTCGTCCAGTCTCATCCCCAGCGCGATCCGGCGGAGATGGGGGCCGCAGAAGTCTCGCGGTTTCTCACCTCGCTGGCCGTGGACCGGCAGGTTGCCGCGTCGACGCAGAACCAGGCATTGGCCGCCCTCCTGTTTCTGTACAAGGACGTGCTCGATCGGGATCCTGGTTGGGTGGACGATGTGGTGCGCGCGAAACGGCCGCAGCGGTTGCCGGTCGTGCTCAGCCAACAGGAAGTCCACGCCGTGTTGTCCGCGCTTGACGGTGTTCCGTGGATTATGGGCATGTTGCTCTATGGCGCGGGGCTCCGCGTGATGGAATGTTTTCGCCTGCGCGTGAAAGACGTGAACTTCGGTCGGGGCGAGATGTTGGTGCGCGAAGGCAAGGGCGACAAGGATCGGGTCACCATGCTGCCCACGGCAGCCATCCCGCGACTCAGTGCTCATCTCGAACAGGTTCGGAAACGCCACGCGGCCGACTTGGCGGCAGGGGGTGGACGCGTCATGCTTCCCGACGCCTTGGCGCGCAAATACCCGCAGGCGAACCGCGAATGGGGTTGGCAGTGGGTGTTCCCCGCCTCGACCCTGTCAACCGACCCACGCACGGGCGAGCGGCGCCGCCATCACATGCACGAGTCCGTGCCACAGCGGGCCATTCGAGAAGCAAGACGCCGCGCGGGTATCGACAGGCCGGTTGGGCCGCATACCTTGAGACACTGCTTCGCCACGCACCTTCTGGAGGCAGGCTATGACATCCGCACCGTCCAGGAATTGCTCGGGCATTCCGACGTCAAGACAACGATGATCTACACACACGTGCTGAACCGCGGAGGCCGCGGCGTGCAGAGTCCTGCGGATCGGTTACTGGGCGAATCCAGCGGGGAGCGTTAGGACGCACGATATGCGTCATAACACACTTCAGCCTTTGAATGATATTCACATCGTAAACACTGGATTAAAGCGAGATACTTCGCTATATTGCTGGTGCGCGTGGGGAGCGATTACCAAGCGCTCCACGCTCGTTTTGCAGAAATGATTGGGACGTCGAATTATAGTTAGACCTCTTTGATCGGGACCATGCATACCATAAATCTTTGGGTTGGGAACGAGGAAGTTAGCAACATCTTCCAGCTACTTGGAGTCATGGCTGAGGGTAGAGTAGAGAACAGGATTCAGCATCCCGTAGGCCGAGCCTATCTGTTGCCGCCCCTTTCGTCTGGCGGTGTCTCAATAGCCTTGCCATAGTCCGCTTCTCCTGTCCTCCCTCATCAAACCGTGCATGCGGTTTTCCC
>JACQCD010000022.1 GCA_016201825.1 Nitrospirota bacterium
AACCGCACACGCCGTCATTCCACCCTCGGCTACAAGTCACCCATCCAGTTTATGGAGTCCTGGATCAGTGATCAGCATGAGGAAAAACTGGTAGCATGAAACTGGCCCGCTGGAAGACGAAAAACAGGGGGAACCTCACCTGGCCTTTGGGGGAGGACTGGCGACATTGATCGTCCTCTATCAACTCTCGAAGGTCCAGGGACGGATCAGACCGGAAACGCTCGTGCTGGCCGGCGTGATTCTGAACGGCACGTTGACCGCTGGAATCATGATCTTAACGACCTACCTCGATCCCAGCCGGTTCGTGGGCCGTATTATGTGGCTAATGGGTAACCTGGGCTCGCTCGATTTGGGCACGTTGTCGCTGATCGGCCCCTTTCTGCTCGCCGGGATGGGGCTGCTCTGCCTACAAGGTCATCGCTTGACGGTGATGACGCTGGGTCCCGACACCGCCCAGTCGCTCGGCATCCGCGCGGAGCTCGTCACCCGCGCCGGGTTGGTGGTCTCCGCCCTCCTCATCGCGGTCGTGGTCTCCGTGAGCGGGATGATCGGGTTCGTCGGCATCGTCATCCCCCACATCCTGAGGCGTCTCATCGGATCGGATTATCGGCTGCTCCTGCCCGCGTCGGTCCTGAGCGGCGCCATCTTTCTCATCATCGCCGACACGATCGCCCGCGTCGCCCTCTCGCCGACCGAGGTGCCGGTCGGGCTGGTGACGGCGCTCTGCGGGGGGCCGTTCTTTCTTTCCTTGTTGACCAAGCGGCGGAAGATGGGGACGGCGTGATCGAGATCAACAAGATGACGGTGCGCTATGGGGCAACGGCGGCCCTGGAAGACGTGAGCGTCGAGATCGCACGCGGCGAGGCCGTGGCCGTCATCGGGCCGAACGGCTCCGGCAAGAGCACGTTCCTGCGCGCGCTCGGAGGGCTCGTGCGCCCCGCGTCGGGACTGATCGTCCTCGACGGAGCGCCCCTGGCCGCGCGGGCGCCGCGCGACCTCGCCCGCCTGGTGGCCTATGTGCCCCAGGACACGGCGGTGCTCTTCGAGTTCTCGGTGCGCGAAATTGTGGCGATGGGGCGATCGCCGTATCTTTCGACGTGGGGCTTTGAGTCGCGAGACGACCTCGCGGCCATCGACGACGCCCTCACGCTGATGGATCTCGGCGACCTGGCCGATCGCTCGGTCCTCGAAGTATCCGGCGGCGAGCGCCAACGCGCCATGATCGCGCGCGCGCTGGCCCAGCAGCCGGCCGTCCTGTTACTCGACGAGCCCGCCGCGAATCTCGATCTGAAATACCAGGTCCGTCTGTACGCCCTCCTCGATCGCCTCACGCGCACGCGCGGCCTGACCACGATCATCGTCTCCCACGATCTCAACGCGGTCTCTTCCTGCGATCGCCTGATCGTCCTGCGCGACGGCCGACTCCACGGCGTGGGCTCGCCCTCGGACGTGCTGACGGAACACATGGTGGAGGAGGTCTACGGCTGCCGCGCGTCGATCGACACTCATCCCCGAACCCGCGCGCCACGAGTCACCCTCGACTGGGAGAAGACATGACGAGGCCGTCGATGCAACTCTGGATGGGACTGTCGGCCCTCTTCCATCTCGCCCTGGGTGCGGCGCTGTTCACGGCGTCGTTCGCCTTATCGCCCGGACAACCGTCTCCGATGTCCGATCGGGTGATGATGGTTCGACTTACAAGTGACACCCATGGAGAAAAAGAGGCGAAGCCGAAGACAGAGGACACGAGAAAACCCGAAGGGGCCACCCCCACCCTCCCCTCCCCCCTTGAGGGGGAGGGCAAGGGAGGGGGGAGCCTTACCTCGGAATCCGATAATGAACCTGCACCAGCCTTTCACACGGCGCTCTCAACGGATATCTCCACCGACGATGGCCACGGAGAACCCTCGGAAGACCCTCTCGGACCGGAAGAGGACCCCACAGGCACCCAACACGATGCCGCGCACACGGCATTGCAAGACATTGAGACCGGCCACGACGCCTATCGTCCGCTGGTCCTGGCCGCGCTGGCTCGCGCGAAGCATTACCCCTTGCTCGCGCGGCAACGCGGGCTCGAAGGAATCGTCGAGATCGCCTTCACCATTCACCCCGACGGGCGGGTCTCAGAGCCCGAAGTGATCAGCTCGTCACGCCATTCCGTGTTGGACCAAGCTGCGCTGGGCATGGTGCAGCGACTCGGACTCCTTCCGCCGCCGCCCGAGCCCGCGCCGCTGCGTTTCCCCGCGCGCATCCAGTACCGCCTTGATGAACAATGAATCCACCCGTCGGCACAACGTCTCGGGCCACTCATCGACGAAAGGAGTCGTTCGTATGACGCTTCTACGCCGTTCGTTGGCTGTCGTCTTTCTCGTTCTCCTTATCTCCGCTCCCGCACGAGCGCAAGGCACATCCGGTCCCGATCTCGTCATCGAAGGCACCAAGACCGGGACACCGATCGAGCAGATGACCGGAAACGTGACCGTCATCGATGAGCAGACGATCAATTCCATGCAGGTCCCCACCGTGAGCGAGGTCCTACGACAGGTCCCGGGGCTGGACGTCGTCCAGTCGGGCGGGCCCGGAGGACAGACGTCGTTGTTTCTGCGCGGGGGTAACTCCAACCACGTCCTTGTTCTGATCGACGGGGTGAAGGTCAATGACCCGACCACCGGCGCGTTCGACATGGCCCACCTCACCCTGGATCAGATCGCGCGGATCGAAGTTCTGCCAGGATCTCAAAGCCCGCTCTACGGTTCCGAGGCCCTGGCGGGGGTCGTCAACATTATCACCAAGCGGGGTCACGAGGGCGCCAACGACCAACTCACCCTCGAAGGTGGAGCGTACCGGACCTGGCGGGAAGTCCTCAGTCACTCGGACCAAGGGCCGATCTGGGATGAGGCGCTCTCGGTCTCGCGATGGTCGACTCGCGGCTTTTCAAAAGCCAGTGCGAACCTGGGCAATACCGAACCGGACGGCTACGCGAACACGACGCTCGCCGCGCGACTGGGACGCGGAGCCGGGGTCGGGGGGCGATTGGATCTGACGCTCCGGCTCACCGACGCGACGACCGATTTCGACGACGCGTATCCCGCGCCGACGTTCAGGCTGATGGACAGCCCGGCCAAGTCGCGCGATAAGGCCGTGGTGATCGGAGTGACGCGCTCGGCCCCCCTCACCCCGTGGTGGGACCACCGCATCCTTCTTGGCTGGTCGCGGGATCACCTGACCACGACCGAATCGAGCTTCGACTCCGATCTGGATTCCCAGTCCCGGCAACTCGAATGGCGGCACACTCTCTCGGTCGGCCCCGATAACCTCCTGACCCTCGGCTACGAGTATCAGAGCCAAATGGCGACCATCGCGTCGGCGGGTGAGCACCGGATCGTGACCAACGCCCTCTTCGTCCAGGATCAGCTCGCGGTGTTCGAGCCCTTCTTCATCACCGTAGGCGGGCGGAGTGACGACAACAACCGGTTCGGCCGCCACAACACGTACAAGATCGGATCGAGCTTCGCCCCCGAGTCGTGGCACACCCGCGTGTTCGCCAACTATGGGACCGGCTTTCGCGGCCCGACGTTGAACGATCTCTATTATCCCGGTTATTCAAACCTCGCGCTGCAACCGGAACGGTCGAGCGGATACGAAGCCGGGCTGACGCACAGCGCCGCGGGAGGCCACTTCACCGTGGGGGCGACGTATTTTCGGACGCACTACGACAACCTCATCAGGCCCGACGCCACGTTCACCCCCGTCAACGTGGCCAGTGCCGACGCCAAAGGTGTCGAGGCTACCGCGGAGGTCAAGGCCGACAAAGCCCGTATCCAGGCCGCGTATACCCACACCGGGACGCGGGACGACGCGACCAACGATCAATTGCTTCGCCGCCCGAGGAACAAGGCCAACCTCGCGTTCCTCTTCCAGCCGGAACCAAACGCCGAGCTACGCTTCGATTACCGCTACGTCGGGGAACGGCTCGATTTCGCCAACACCCTTTCCCCGTATTCGGTGGTCAACCTCGCCGCGTCACAGGCCTTGACCCCGACCATCACGGTGTTCGCGCGTGTGGACAACCTCTTCGATCGAGACTACCAGGAGGTCACGGATGTCGGCACGGCCGGGCGGGCGGTCTACGCGGGACTGACGACGAATTTCTAGCCACGACCCTTTCGACCGTACCCAGTCTGTGTTAGGCTTCATCGCGTGAACGACAAGACGAAGATCCTCATTCTAGGGTTCGGCGCGCTGGGACGCGCGCTGGCGCATCGGCATGGGGCTCACTACGAATTTCGCGGCATCAAGCGGACTCCGCTCGCATCGGCGCCGTGCCCCGTCCTCCTCATGCCGATCATGGACGCCGGCATCGTCGACTCTCTGGCATGGGCCGACCATGTCGTCTTCTGTCCGGCCGCGTCCACGTCCGATCTGGAGGCGTATCGCGCGACGTACCTCGACAATATGGTCTCGATCATCGCGCGGATGGCCGAGCGCCGCATCACACCTCGTTCCGTCATCCTCATCAGCTCGACCGGCGTCTATCCCGAGTCGATGGAGGAGTTCATCGACGAAACACACGAACCCGTGGTCAAGACCGAGCGGCAGGAGATCTTGTTGCAAACCGAACGCGCCCTGATCGATAGCGGCCTTCCCTACGTCGTCTTGCGGTGCGGGGGACTCTACGGGGAGGGGCGCGGTGATTTTCTCGCCCGCCTGGCGGACGGGCGGATCACCTCGGCGATGTTGTCGGGGCAGTTCGTGCATTTCATCCACGTCAACGACGTCTGCGACGCCATCGACCTGGCGATCAGCCGGAACGTGACCGGCGAGATCTTCAACCTCGTCGACGACTCCCAGATCCGCCGCGCGGAGTTCTACCGCTTCCTGTCATCCCTGTACGGGCTCCCGATCCCCGACGGCGGCTCTCCACCGGAGATCGTCCGCGACCGGCTCATTTCGAACGCCAAGGCCAAGTCGCAGCTCGGCCTGACCCTCTCCTCGCCGCGCATCACCGACTACCTTCAAAGGACGGCCGCCTCCCCTTCATGAACCGCAGCGCCGTCTCGAAGAACGATCGGGTCGTCCCGGCCTACGAACGCCTCCTCGCTCGGCTTGAACGCATGCGCCGCGGCGCCGTCCTCCGCAGCGCGCGGATCACGCGCTGGCGGATCGCCATCTTCCTCGCCGGCGCCGTGTCGGTCACGGTCTCGGCGTTCTGGGACCCCGCGCGAGGGGGATGGGTTCCGCTGGCTCTCTTCGGGATCGCGTTCTTCGCCGTCGCCCGCGCCCACGGACGGCTCAAGACCAAGATGCGCCGCCTCGACGCGTGGATCATGCTCAAGCGGACCCACCTCGCTCGGGTCCGCCTGGATTGGCCGGCGATCCCCGATACCACGCACACGGCGCCGGAAGGCCACCCCTACGCCGCGGACCTGGACATCGTCGGTCCCCGCTCATTGCTGCGATGGCTGGACACCACGGTGTCGACCGCCGGTCGATCTCAACTGACGCGCTGGGTCCTCTCGCCCGACGCCGACGACTTTGAGGCGCGCCGGCGTTTAATCCGCGAGCTGCACCCGCTTCGCCTGTTCCGCGACCGCCTCATCCTCCAGGCCGCGCTGGTCGCGAAAGCGCCGCTCGATGGCGAACGAATCGCCAAGGCCCTGGGCCGGGAAGAACCCCCGCGACTGGCGGCGCTGTTTGCCGTGGAACTGGCGCTCGCCGCGCTCACCGCGAGTCTCTTGACGGCCTCGCTCTTCGCGGGCTTTCCCGGCTATTGGGTACTCTCGCTGATTGCGTACGGCGGCATCTTCTGGTGGGCCGGCCCGCGGCTGGCGTCGGCGTTCGACCAGGCGGTCGAGCTCGAGGCCGATCTTGCCCCGTTCGCTCAGGTGTTCGCCGTCGTGGAACGACGCGTGTATCGCTCGACCCCCGAGTTGGCCTCCACCCTCGCGTCCTTCATCGAGGCCGCATCCAAACCCTCGACCGCGACCCGTCGTTTGGCGGGTCTGGTCGCGGCGTTGAACATCAGAGCCCACCCGTTGGCCCACTTGGCCGTCAACCTCTTCGTTCCCTGGGACCTCTGGTTCGCCGAACGCTTCCGGACGTTTCACCGCGAGATCGCGGACCGTCTCCCACTCTGGATCGAGCGGCTCGGCCGCGTCGAGGCCGCCGCCGCGCTCGCGCAGTACGCGGACACCCATCCCGATTTCGCCTATCCCACGCTGGCACTTCGCGAGGACGCGTCCAAGGTCCACGTCGACGTCACAGCCATCGGCCATCCGCTGATCCCGCCATCGAGCCGGGTGACCAACGACTTCGCGTTGACCGGCCTCGGCGCGACCGCGATCATCACCGGCTCGAATATGTCGGGCAAGAGCACGTTCCTACGCACCCTCGGCGTCAACCTCTGCCTCGCCGAAGCCGGCGCGCCGGTGTGCGCGGGGACGTGGACCTCACCGTGGCTGCGGCTGTACTGCTGCATCCGGGTCGACGATTCGCTGGACAGCGGCATCTCGTATTTCTACGCCGAGGTCAAGCGACTCAAACGCCTGCTGGATGCCGCGCGCGAGGTGGGCCAGCCGCCGGTCCTGTTTTTGATCGACGAGATCTTCCGCGGGACGAACAATCGCGAGCGCCTGATCGGCAGCCGCCACTACGTCCGCGCGCTCGGCGAGAGCAACGGCCTGGGCCTGGTCAGCACGCACGACCTGGAGCTGGTGAAACTGGAATCAGAAAGCCCCCGGATCACGACCCACCACTTCCGCGAAACCGTGGACGAACGCGGCCTGGCCTTCGACTACCGCCTCCGTCCCGGCCCCTGCCCGACGACCAACGCGTTGACGATCATGGCGAGAGAAGGATTGCCGGTGCCGAAGGAATCAGCGCCACCTTCGTAGGCTTGACCACAACCGAATTGGTCACGTCGTAGGGGCGAGGCGGTGCCTCGCCCTGATGGTGCCGCACACACACAAAAAAGGGGCGACCCACCGGGTCGCCCCTACTACGAATCAATCACGAATTTTGAATCTTACCCCCTACGTTCCCATCTCCCACGACGCCAAGTACTTCTCCTGTTCCTTGGTCAGCTTATCGATCTTGATCCCCATGCCGTCCAGCTTTAGACGGGCGATTTCTTGGTCGATTTCTACGGGGACGGGGTAGACCTGTTTTTGGAGTTTCTTGCCTTGCTTGACGATGTACTCGGCGGAGAGCGCTTGGTTCGCAAAGCTCATGTCCATCACGCTCGCGGGGTGGCCTTCGGCGGACGCGAGGTTGATGAGGCGGCCTTCGCCCAAGAGGTTGATGCGGCGGCCGTCCTCCATGGTGTATTCCTCGACGAAATCCCGGATGATGCGCTTGCGCTTGGCCAGGCGTTCGAGGGCCGGGATGTCGATCTCGACGTTGAAGTGGCCCGAGTTGGCGATGATCGCGCCGTCCTTCATGACCTGGAAGTGGTCTTTGCGGATGACCTTGAGGTCGCCGGTCACCGTGCAGAAGAAGTCGCCGACCGCGGCGGCGTCGGCCATGAAGACCGAGCCTGCAAGCAGCCGGTTGGTCGCGCGCAAGATGCCGTCGATCGTGCTCTGGCCCGTACCGTAGCGGTTATCGAAGAAGTGCTTGGTGTTGGCGTCGTTGACCGAGATCACGGGGAACTTGAGCACGCCGTCTTTGGCCATGCTGCGCAGACGAATCACCCCGGTGGTCGTCTCCTCGGTGCCGCCCACGACGTCCTTCGCCATGTGGCTCCAGTCCCCGTGAATTTGGGACACCAGGTCGGCGCCGTCGTCCATCGTCAGAACCGGGCGGTGTGCGAGCGCGGATTGCAGGTGCTTGTAATAGGTCTTGTGATCTTCGCCCTTGATCGCGAAGACTGGGATCCCAACGTGCTTGACCAGCGAGGCCGCGACATCGTCTTGCGTCGACAACGGATTGGACGCGCAGAGCGCGATGTCGGCGCCACCGGTTTTCAAGGTCTCCATCAGCATCGCCGTTTCGGTCGTCACGTGCAGGCACGCGGCAACGCGCACCCCCGCGAGGGGGCGCTCTTTCTTAAACCGCTTGCGGATCAGCCGTAAGACCGGCATGTTCTGCTCGGCCCATTCGATGCGCAACTGCCCCTTCTCCGCTAGTTCGATGTCCTTGATATCGTAATCCATACAAACTCCTTCGCTATGACCTATGAGCCATAAGCTGGTTTTATAGTCCTGCGCTCTTTTTGAGCTTCTCGGCGAGATCCGTGCGTTCCCACGTAAATTCGGGTTCCGAACGACCGAAGTGGCCATAGGCTGCCGTCTTCCGATAGATGGGACGCCGCAGCTTCAAGTGATCGATCATGCCCTTGGGGGTCATCGGGAAGAAATCCCGGACCAGTTTGATGATCTTCGGTTGGGGAATCTTCCCGGTGTTGAACGTGTCGACGAGGATCGAAACCGGATCGGGCACTCCGATCGCGTACGCCAGTTGCACCTCGCACCGATCCGCGACCCCGGCCGCGACCAAATTCTTGGCGATGTAGCGCGCCATGTATGAGGCCGAGCGATCCACCTTGCTGGGATCCTTCCCGGAGAACGCGCCCCCGCCGTGGCTGCCGACGCCACCGTAGGTATCCACGATGATTTTCCGCCCCGTCACCCCCGTATCTCCCTGCGGCCCGCCGACCACGAAACGGCCCGTCGGGTTCACGTGATAGGTGATCCGTTCCTCGTCGAGGAGTTCCTTCGGAATGATCGGCTTGATGACTTTCTCGATGATGTCCTCGCGGATTTCCTTGAGCGCGACATCCGGGCTGTGCTGCGCGGAGATGACGACGGTTTCCACGCGGAGGGGCTTCCCGTCCTTGTACTCGATCGTCACCTGGGATTTCCCATCCGGCCGCAGGTACGGCAAAATCTCCTTGCGCCGCACCTCGGCGAGCCGGCGGGTCAGCTTATGGGCGAGGAGGATCGGCATCGGCATCATCTCGGGCGTCTCGTTGGTGGCGTAGCCGAACATCAACCCCTGATCCCCCGCTCCGCCGGTATCCACCCCCATCGCGATGTCCGGCGATTGGGAATGAATCGACGTGATCACCGAACACGTCTCGTAATCGAACCCGTATTTCGCCCGGGTATAGCCGATGTCCTTGATGGTCTCACGGACGATATCCGGGATCTCCACATAGACGTCGGTCGTGATTTCACCCGCCACGAAGGCGAGTCCGGTGGTGACCAGCGTCTCACACGCCACCCGGCAGTTCGGGTCCTCGGCGATGATGGCGTCAAGGATGGCGTCGGAAATCTGATCGGAGATTTTGTCGGGATGACCCTCGGTCACCGATTCCGACGTAAAGAGAAAGTTCACGCGACTCATGCCTAGCCTCCCTCAAACAAAGATTCACATGGTGAAAAAAGTGGCCCCATGATACGCAAAATCGGCGGGTGAGCGCAAGCGAAAAGTTCCACGGGGCGCGGCGATGAGGATTCTCAATCCGCGCCCTTGGCGCGGTGCAGGTTGCTGAGCCACCTGGAAGCAGGTTTGAAATTTTCCCTTCGTTCTGGCATGATCCCGCCCATGCCGGTGGCCGCCATCGCCGCGTTTCACGCGAGCACGCTCGTCCTGTATTTCGCCAGCGCCTTCCTCTATCTCGTCGATTTGAACCGCCACGGGCGGGCCCTCGCGTGGGCGCGGGCGCTCATCATCGTCGCGTTCGGGTTCAACAGCCTGATCTTTCTTCTCGATCTCCTCGCGAAAGAAGGATTTCCGGCAATTGGTCTGCGTGAGGGATTCGCCCTCTTGGCGTGGGCGCTCGCGCTGTTGTTCATCCTCATCGACCGGTCCTACGGCATCCGCAGCCTCGGCGCCTTCGTCGTTCCGATCATTTTTTTCTCGGCGGCCGCGGCGTCGATCTTTCATCCCGGCGGGCAAGAGGTGGTCCGCGAACAATGGAACCTCTGGCTGAATCTCCACATTGTCTTGGTCTTCCTCGGTCACGCGGCATTCGCGCTCGCCGCCACCCTCGGCGTGATGTATCTCATCCAGGAGAAGCACCTCAAGGAAAAACGATTCACCACCTTGTTCTTTCGACTGGGCGCGGTCGCGGAATTGGATACGATGCTGTATCGCACGATCGCGCTGGGATTTCCGCTCCTCACCCTCGGGATGCTGAGCGGGGCCGTGTACTCCAGGATTGAGTATGGTGTCTTCTGGCAATTCTCGCCCAAGGAACTCTGGTCCCTCGCGGCGTGGGCGATCTATGCCGTGCTCTTGTACGGCCACCGCGCCTACGGCTGGCATGGCCGCAAGGCCGCGTTCTTCGCCATCGCGGGATTCATCGCCTACCTCCTGGCGTATCTCGGACTCAAGCTCGCGTCCTGGGCCGTCGGGCTCGGTCGGACGATTTAACCCGGCTCCCCGTTGGCGCCCCGCTTTCCGGTTCTGCTCACGCAGCGCCTCCCCCCTCAGGCGATGGCGTATCTCGAATCGCGGGTCGACCTGAGCTGTCTCGCGCGCGACCGGCCGCTGTCCAGACCGGAACTCATCGCAGCCATCGCCGGAAAGGTCGGGGTGGTGTCGACATTGGCGGATACGATCGACGCCGAGGTCTTCGATGCGGCGCCCGAATTGAAGGTCGTGGCCAACTACGCGGTCGGCTATAACAATATCGATCTCGTCGCCGCCCGTGCGCGCGGCATCGTCGTGACCAACACGCCCGGTGTGTTGACCGACGCCACCGCCGATCTTCCTGGGCGTTGATTCTCGGCGTATCCCGCCGGATCGGGCAGGGCGAACGTCTGGTACGCGAAGGACGCTGGACGGGCTGGGCGCCCACCCAATTGCTCGGGGCGGACGTGGCGGGCGCCACGCTCGGCATCGCGGGGCTTGGGCGCATCGGCCGAGCCGTGGCTCGTCGAGCGGCAGGCTTTGGGATGGGGGTGCTCTATACCGCCAGGCGCGCAGTGCCCGAGGCGGATCCCGCGTGGCGCATGGTTCCCCTCGCCACCTTACTCGCGGAGTCAGACATTCTGTCGC
>JACQCD010000024.1 GCA_016201825.1 Nitrospirota bacterium
CTTGATCGAATCGATCGGGTCATCGGCCTTGAACTTTTTGTCGAGGGCCAGCATGGTAAGCGTCTGCACGCGTTCGAGTTCGCCGGGGTCCGAGCCTTGGCCGGCTTGGTTCAACTCGGCAACGGCCGACGCGTATTCCTGAGATGCGTGCTGCAGCGGCCCCATGTACTGCGTGATCATGTACGGGCCCAACAGGGCGGTCAACACGAGATAGAAAAATCCGAACACCACATTCTTCTTACCACTCATCGTCGTCCCCCATTGGTCGAGTGTCACACCGCGTGCTCCGTCACCACCGCGGATGAGTGTGGGACTGTTGCATGATTCGAACTACTCCATCACCGATCCAGATGATAACGCACATCGGTAACGACGACGTCTTTACGAAACAACAACGCCCCCTTGAGTAGCAGGGCGGTCTGGTTATGCAGCACGTGGTGCCACCAGCGCTTTGGCACGAACTCGGGCAACACGACGGTCACGAGGTCGTTGTCGCGCTCCTTCTTCACGACATCGACGTATTCCAGCAACGGCGTGACCACGGTGGGATGTGATGGTTCCAGGATCACGAGATCGATGCCGGGATTCCACTGTTCCCAGAGCGCCTGCATCTGCTTTGTGTCCGCCGCATCGAGGCTCACGTAGACGGCTCGGACACGGGGTGAAAGGGATCGGGCATACTGCAGCGCCATCAGGACGGGTTGGTTGATCCCCGAGATCGGGACCACTACGGTGTGGTTGAATCCGTGCGGGGGACGCGTGAAGTCAACTCTGAGTTGGCGTTCGGCGTCCTCGTAATGGCGGTGGATGCTGACAAACATCCACACGAGGAGCGGGATCACCACCAACACCATCCACGCCCCGTGGGTAAACTTCGCCGACGCGATCACGAGCAAGACCGTCCCGGTCGCAAGCGCTCCGATCCCGCTCACCACCGCCCGCCACCGCCATCCATGCCCTTGGCGTCTGTGCCAGCGAAGGACCATTCCAGTCTGGGAGATGGTAAAGGCGAGAAACACCCCCACTGCATAGAGCGGGATCAAGGCATGGGTGTCCGCATCAAAGATCACGAGCAGCAAGGCAGCCACCACCCCAAGGATGACGATCCCATTGGAGAACACGAGACGATCGCCCAACTGGGCCAGTTGCCTGGGCAAGAAACGGTCGCGGCCGAGCAGCGACGCCAGGCGGGGAAAGCCGGCAAAGCTGGTGTTCGCCGCGAGCAGAAGAACAAGTGCCGTGGTGGTTTGGAGAAGGGCATACGGCAGGGTCGAACCGAAGACCGCGCTGCCGAGCTGGGAAAGGACCGTTTCGCCAGGGCGCGGGCTGATGCCAAACCCGAACGTCAAGACCGTGATACCCGCAAAGAGCGTCCCTAAAATCACGCCCAAGCAAATCAGCGCGATCCCGGCCTGGCGTGGGGCCGGGTCTCGAAACGCCGGGACGGCGTTGGCGATCGCTTCCACTCCGGTCAGCGCCACACTGCCGGCGGAGAACGCCCTGATGATCACCCACAGGCCGATCACCGATGCGGTCTCCGACGAGACCGTCGGCGCAACCCCACCGCTCACCGTCGAACCCTGTTCGGCAAGCTGCATCGCACCGGCCCCGACGAGCCAAAGAACGCTCAGAATGAAAAGGTAGGTGGGAAGGGCGAAATACCACCCGGCCTCGCGTACCCCACGAAGGTTGCCCAGAGTCAGGAGCACGACCGCTGCGATGGCCAGGGCAACACGATGCTCATGCAAGGCCGGGGCGGCCGAGGTGATGGCGTCGATTCCCGCGGCCACGCTGACCGCTACCGTCAAAATATAATCCACCACCAAGGCCGCGCCCGCGACCAGTGCAGGATACACGCCGAGGTTGTCCCGCGCGACGTTGTACGCCCCGCCGCCGGCGGGATAGGCATGCACCGTTTGGTAGTAGGAGATCAACACTACCGCCAAGAGCGCGGCGATCATGCCCGAAATGGCGGGTCCCCAGGCTACAGCCGCGGCACCGAACGCCACCAGCACTAAGAGCATTTCCTCCGTCGCGTAGGCGACGGAGGAAATCGCGTCTGAGGCGAAGGCCCCGAGCCCGACGAACACCGACACCCGTTCTTGTCGCTCGCGGGCGCTTGGAATCGGGCTGCCGATCAGGAGCCCCTTGAGGCGTGAGAAAAACGGTCCCTGACGACTGGGACCGGGCTCCCACAAGATTCTCTTAAATGGAGACGCGGTCATGCGGGATCAGCATGACAAATCTAGGAAAAGATGACAAGCCGGCAGGAATTACCGCGTGACAGTAGACCGCTTTTATGGATGGCATCGGCGAAATGGTCGGCGCTCGTCGCTAGACGGCTCACCGGTATTCGTGATCGTGAAACCGTATCCATCCCCCGGGCCGTTTGCCCTCCGGGTCGTGATGCGTCCAGTGGATGACGCCGCCTTTCTCGTTGTACTCGTACTCTCCGCGCACGGTGACGGCATCGCCAGCGGAGACCGGCGCGCGCGGGGCGAGGTCGATGTTGTGGGCGATGAGGACGGTGCGGCCGGAAGGGAGGCGGAGGATGAAGCGCTGGTGGTTCGAGCCTTCGCGGTCGTCCGGCAAGAGGCGCTCCACGCGGCCGGTGACTTCCACGGTGATACCGGAGAGGCGCTCTTGGTAGGCGGCTTCGATGTCGACGGCGTGTGTCGAGGGGAAAGAGGATGGCGGGGGAGAAGGTTGAGATGTGGGTTGATAGGTCCAGACGAGGATGGCGAGCGTACACGCCGGAAGGAGGATCCACCAACGGCTCTGGAGTTTCGTGTTCATCAGGGGGCCTCTCGATGGCGGAGCCGTCGAGGCGGATAGGCGAGGAACGTGATCACGACCAGCGCTCCGAAGAGGGAGTAGATCAGCGTGAACGCCCACGCCGGGGCGGTGTAGAACAAGAGCCGGTCGAGCCAATACCCGATGAAGCTGATTTCATACGGCTCGGCGCCGGCGAGGACGCGGAAACGATTTTCCAAGAGGGTCAAAGAGCAGGGGATATCGAACCAGGATTCCAGCACGACGAAGCCGATCGCGGCGAGGTGGGCGATTCGGAAGACGAGGTGGCGCGTCCAGTTCCAGCGCTTGACCCAGCCGATGAGAATCGCCGCTTGGCCGCCGATGACGAAGGCCACAAAGACGGCGTGGATCGTGACGACCGCGTCAGCCGCGAGCGCGTAAGGATTCGTCATCGTGTGACGTCTCAGGGTTTTCCCGCCGCCCATTATACGCCTGAGACGGCCGGCCAATGCGATGGCCGAAATCGGATTGACGCGCGGCTGGGGAGGGATCGTACAATGGACTCTCCTCGCGTCATGAAGATCGTCGAGGTAAGGGCTGCCAGGAGGGAACGCCATGGCGTTGACACTTACGAGTCCAGCGATCGGTCACGGACAGACCATCCCGAAGAAATACACCTGCGACGGGCCCGACGTGTCGCTCCCCTTGGCCTGGAGCGATCCGCCGGCGGGGACGCAGAGCTTTGCGCTAATCGCCGACGACCCTGATGCTCCTTCCGGCACGTGGGTCCACTGGGTGTTGTACGATCTGCCCGCCGAGAGTCGCGATCTGCCGGATGGAGTGCATCAGGCCGGCTTTCGCATCGCCTCGATCAAGACCTTCGCCACCTCGGGTCGCGAGAACTCCACCGGGGGGATGACGCCGTTGCTCAACATCTCGCGGACCTTGGTGCCTGAGAGGGCGACGTGGTGGGTGGAGTCGTGCGGGCAGGTCTTGGTCGAGGCCATGCCCACGCACTGCTTGCAGTAGAACGTGTGGTCGAAGAAGAGCGGGGTGATACCCAGTTCGCCGTCTTTGAACTCCGCGAAGATGTGGTGGGCGTCGAACGAGCCGTAGAAGTTGCCCACCCCCGCGTGGTCGCGACCCACGATGAAGTGGGTGCAGCCGTAGTTTTTGCGGACCAAGGCGTGGAAAATCGCCTCGCGCGGTCCTGCGTACCTCATCGCCGCGGGGAGCACGCCGAGCAGCGTCCGGTTCTTGGGGTAGTAGTTGTCCAGCAAGACGCGGTAGCACTTCATCCGGACGTCGGCCGGGATGTCGTCGGACTTGGTTTCGCCGACCAGGGGATGAATGAAGAGGCCGTCGACGATTTCCAGGGCGCACTTCTGGATGTATTCGTGCGCCCGGTGAATCGGGTTACGGGTTTGAAAGCCCACCACGGTCTTCCAGCCGCGCTCGGCGAATGCTTTGCGCGTGTCGGCGGGGGCCAATCGGTGCTCAAGGAAATCTTGGTGCTCTTGCCTCCGAAGCACGTCCACCGTTCCGCCCAGGAGCACGTCGCCGCGCTTGAAGAGGTACTCGACGCCCGGGTGCTTGGTGTCTTCGGTTCGGTAGATCGCGCGCGCGGCGTGGGCCTTGTCGCGCTGGTAGCGCTCTTCCAAATGAAGGATCGCGAGGACCGTCCCGCGCTCGTCGGTCAACGCCACGTCTCGGCCGTCGTGCAGTGGTTTGGCCTGTTCCTGATCCACGGCGAGGATGATCGGCAGGCTCCATGGCAGGCCGTTGGCCAGGTGCATCGTGTCGCGAACGCTCTCGTAGTCCTTGCGTCCCATGAAGCCCTCGATCGGGCTGTACGCCCCGACCGCAATCAAATCGAGGTCCGATTGCTCGCGCGCGTTGAGCGCGATCTTGGGCAGTCCCGCGGCCTTTCGTTCGAACTCGGGGCGCTGCTCCGTTGGCGCCATACGATTAACGAGGGTTTCGCCGTGGGGGATGGACCGGTCGGGCATTTCGCAACTCCTTATGTCAGAAGGCCGTAAAAACACCGACACCCCTCAAACCAATGGGGGTGTCGAAAGGGGGTTTTCGTAGGGGCGTACTGCGTACGCCCGCCACTTTCTGATGTGTTATTCCGCCTTGTTCTCGATCACCAAGCGGTAGTGCCCCGCTTCTTCCTCCAACGAGATCACCCGGTAGCCGTCGCTCTTCACGCTGCGCGGGACATTCTCGGCCGGCTCGCCGGCGTCCAACAAGACTTCCAGAATCTGCAACGGCTCCATATCCTCGAGTTGGAGCTTCGTCTTCACGTAGTTCATCGGGCACGCCACGCCGAGCAGATCGAGCTTGATCGCCAAAGCCGGTGCCCCGGTCGGCGCAGCCGCAGAAGGAGCGGCCGACGCTGCGGTTGCGGCGGTCGTGCCGTGACCGACTTTCAAGGACGCGTCGATCTTGCTGAATGCCGTCTTGCACGCCGCAACCAATGCCTTGGCCTCGCCGACGTAGGCTCTGGCGCCTTCGGACGTCAGATGGTTCTTGAGGGTCTCGGATCGAGCCCGGAGCGCCTGATACACAGCACTGACGATCACGCCCTTTTCCACCATGCGCTGTTCGAATTCTTTGAGCACCAACTCGTGGCTGGTGGGCTCGATGGCCTGCGTGACGAGCAAGCCCTTGGCCGCCGCGACCACGCCCAACTCGGCGCGCGTGACCGCGTCCACCGGTTTGCCTTTTTCGAGCAACACCGCGGCGTGCGCGAGCTCGTACTTGGCGTCTTCGAAGTGCTGCTCGACCATATTGATGACGCCGCCCGCGCACTCTCCCGCGCCCGCGTCATCGAGACTGAAGGGCTCGTTCGCGCCATAGTCGAGATACTGCGACGGAGCCTCTTCGAAATCGAGGAGGCTGTTGTACGGGGCCAGCGCGTCCGCGATCGGCGCCTTGCCGATGCGATCGACAAAGGCGGTGAACGCTTCGCCGGGTTGGCGTTGCTCCCGGTAGAGGGACAACACGCGATCCACGACCTCGGGAATGCGTTTGGCGGGGTATTTCCCGGTTAGCACGCCGAACGTCACCCCCTGATCGGTCGAGCGGCCCCCGAGGTGAAGCTGGTAGGCGGGGATGAGGCGGCCGTTGATCTTGTGGCCGAGACCGTGGAACCCGATGGCGGCGATGTGGTGCTGCGCGCAAGAGTTCGGGCATCCGCTGATCTTGATGTCGATGCCCTGGATGTCGTCGGCGGAGGTGGCGCCGGTCTCCTCGAGATGGTCAGTCAGCGCTCGGCCAATGCCTTTGGACGACGTGATCCCGAGACCGCAGGTGTCGGCGCCGGGGCAGGCGATCACGTCTCCGACCCGCTGTGCCCCTGGCCGGCCAAGCCCAATCTCGCCCAGCGCCTCGTAGAGCGCGGGGACGTCGGCATCGGCGACCCAGCGCAGAAGGAAATTCTGCGTGACGGTGATGCGGATCGTCCCGTGCGCGAAGCGATCGGTGATCCCGGCGAGCCCGCGGAGTTGCTCGGCCTTGAGATCGCCGATCATCAGCGTGACGAGGACGGCCGAGTAGCCGGCCTGTTTCTGCGCTTTGACGTTGGTGGCGCGCCAGGCGGCGTATTCCGGCGGCAACTTCGAGCCGTTCTGTAACGGACGCGGGCCGCCGTTCGACGGGACGGGTTCGGGGGCGAGATCGAACCGGGTCAGGCTGGACGCGGTGCGGCCATCCCGCAGGAAGGCGTATTCTTCGGCATACATCGCGTAGAACTTCTCGAACCCGACTTTTTCGATGAGGAACTTGATCCGCGAGAGGCTCTTGTTCTTTCGGTTGCCGTGTCGGTTGAAGACCCGCAGCACCGCCTCACTGCGCAGGTGGAGTTCCTCGGCCGGGATCCATTCCTCCAAGAGGTACGGTTTCCTCGGGCTGGCGCCAAGCCCTCCGCCGACGGTGAGGCGGAACCCGATGCGCTCGCGGCCGTCGACCGTGTGTTTGACGGCCAAGACGCCGAGATCGTGGATACCGGTGAGCGCGCAATCGGTTGTGCACCCCGAGAACGCGAACTTGAACTTTCTCGGCAGGTTTTCGCAGACCGGATTGCGGAGAAAGTGA
>JACQCD010000025.1 GCA_016201825.1 Nitrospirota bacterium
CCGACGAAAGCGTTCGTCTCCTCGTCATGAAGACGGCCCGGAAATTTCCCTCGGCGAAAACCATCGAGACCTTGAGCGCGATGATCATGGAGAAGAGCTTTGCCAGGCGCACGGAGGCGGAACAGCGGGAGTTGTTCGACACGCTCGCGGACATCGGAGCGGAGGCCATTCTCCCGTTGCTCAGGTCGCTGATCGCGCGGAAACGATCGTGGCCCTGGCGTTCCTTGGACAGCTCCGATTGCCGGGTTCGGTATGCCGTGGCCGCTGCGCGGCGGATCGGGACGCCGGCCGCGGTTGAGCTGCTCAAGGAAACCGCGGCGACCGCAAGCGGGGCGATCCGCGAGGAGGCGCGTCGTGCACTACACGAGCTTCAGCGGGCGCCCTGTCGCGTGGGAGAACGATGAGCGAACCCGCGCCGCGCGAGGCGAACCCCAAGCTCTTTGAGGCGCTCAAGGGCAGCCGAATTCGAGATGAAAATCTGAACCGTCTGGGGAAGCGGTTGGTCTACCAGGTTCACATTCTCCTGAAAACGTCTCACATCCACTTGGCCGGCAACGCGGCGTTGGCGCAACCGTCGGAACGGCTGGTGAAGACCATTGAAGAGATTCTGGAATGGCGCGGGGCGGCGAATCTCCGCCACGAGGGCGACCATTTGTACCTGGACGATCTTCGTCTCAAGATGGATGTGGAGGGCTACATCGGGTTTGCCGAGGTGATCGGCAATTTCCGCCGGCGAGAAATAGGGAGCGTCCGGTTCTCAGACGAGGTCAGTCCCCAGGAGGTCATCGAGTTCGCGCATCTGTGGGCCACGGCGACGGCGTCCGGCGCCGATGCGCTGCAGGAACTCCTGGTCGAGCGCGGCGTGCGCCACATCGCGCTCGATCCCCCGGTCTCCCATCCGCCGTCCGTGCACCCCGAGCGGGTGACGCAGAAGGCGGTGGCCAAGCGCACGTATTTCCGCACGATCACGGCCGTGGCGGAGGTGATGGAGAGCGCCAAGCTCAAACAGGCGATCGGCGTCAAGAAGTCCAAGCGCGTGGTCCAGGGGTTGGTGGATTTGATGCTGCAGGACGAGATGACGCTGCTGGGGCTCACGACGCTGCGCAGCCACGATGAGTACACCTACAGCCACTGTGTGAACGTCTGTATCCTGGCGTTGGCGATCGGGCAACGGTTGGGGTACGAGCGTTCCCATTTGTCCGATCTGGGCATCGCCGCCTTGTTCCACGACGTCGGAAAAGCCGAGATTCCGCTCGACATCCTGAATAAGGCCACTGATTTCACGCCCGAAGAATGGGAGATCATTCGCCGGCACCCGATCTTGGGCGTGAAGAGTTTGCTCCGCCTCAAGGGCTTGGACGACATCTCGACCAAAATCGTCATCGCCGGATTCGAACACCATCTCAATTACGATCTCTCCGGCTACCCCCGGTTAGCGACTCCGAGAAAACTGACCCTGTTCGGTCGCATCATCTCGCTCGCCGATTGTTACGATGCGATGACGGCGTCTCGGGTGTACAATCGGATTCCGCTCGCTCCCGACAAGGCGCTTCGATTGATGCTCAAAAAGAGCGGCTCGGCGTACGATCCCTTGCTGATGAAGGTGTTCGTCAATTGCATGGGACTCTATCCCGTGGGCACGATCGTGACGTTTGACACGGGGGAGCGAGGGGTGGTCATCGGCGCGCACCCCTCGCCGGACCGGCGAGGCCGGCCCATCCTCAAGCTCATCCGCGATGCATCGGGACGCGAGATCGACGGTGAAACAATCGATCTCGCCGATCCGACCCTTTCGCCGGCGCGGCGGATCGTGTCCACGGCGGATGCCGCGTCGATGCAGATCGACCTCACCCGGTTTTTTCTCTAGCGCCAATTCAGAGATCCTCCCCTTGATTTCTCGGGTCGCGTAGTGTATCTCTATGCTGGCCCCGTGGTGGAATAGGTTGTTCCGCCTCGGGATAGATTGCCGATTCCGACGCGAAAGGAGGTGAACGAATGAAAAAACTAGTCGTGATGTCTCTGGTTGCCGCTCTTGCGTTCTTGCCGATGACGGGATGTGAATCCAAGAAGCTCAAGGATGAGAACGCCAGCCTTAAGCAGAAAGTGGACTCGTTGACCAATGAAAAGAACGGTCTCGCGGCAAAGGCCGACGAGTTGAGCAAGGCCAACGCTGATTTGCAGCAGAAAGCCAGCGGGCTGGAAAAAAAGGTTGAGGAACTGTCCAAACCTGCTCCGAAACCCCCAGCCAAGAAGGCGCCTGCGAAAGCTCCTGCAGCGCCTGCCAAAGCCCCCGCTAAAAAGAAATAGCCGTTTCAGCCGAAGGGCGGACCCCGTCGGTCCGCCCTTCGTTTTCTCTCCGGATTGCTGGATCGCCGTGTTCTTTACACGGCGATTGCCCATGCGATAGGATAGCGACGGGATGACACCGTGGCATCGCATGCTGGCGTCGCCGTTCCGCGAGACGAGGAGAGTGGTTCGCGGACTCCACCTCAGCACGAAGTTGCTCCTCATGCTGTTCGTCTTGACCGCCCTCTCGATCGGCTCTCTCTTTTTGTTTTACGCCCATAACGAGCGGTTGTTGGTGCAGGAGATGACGGACAACGTCAAGGATCTGTCGTCGGCGATTCAGATCAGCGTGGAGGAACTGACCAGTCGAGAATCCACGAACGAAGGGCGGCTGCGTGATTACGTCAACCGGCTGACGAAGAAGGGGGTCAAGGAAATCTCGATCATTAACAATACCGAGGACATTATCGCGAGCTCCAATCCCAGCCGGGTCGGCTTGAAATTCAACCCTCGCCGCAAAGACCTCTTCATTACCGCCAAGCTCGGGGAGGAAGGGGTTGGCGCGCAAACCCACAATCTGTTGGTCCCGATCGTGGTCGGCAAGCAGCAATTGGGATACGCGCACATCATTCTGGTGATGGATGATTACGAGCGACTCCTGCGATCGAATTTCGTGACGAGGCTGCTGGTGACCGGGGGCATCTTCGGCCTGGGGATGGGACTCACGTTGTTCTTGTCGTGGCGATACACCCGTCCGATCTATCAGGTGGTCGACGTCGCGAAGCAGGTGGCGGCAGGCGATCTCAGCCCCGTGCTTCCCGAGGACCGCAGCGACGAGATCGGCGAACTGACGGCCAGCGTCAACGAGATGGTGCGCAAGCTGCGGGAGCAGAAGGTCTTGGAGGAGCGTCTCCGACAGGCCGAGCAGTTTTCGGCGCTCGGGCATCTGGCGGCTGGGATCGCGCACGAGATCCGCAATCCCCTGAACTTCATCAGCCTTTCGATCGATCACATCAGGGATTTGGTCAAGCAGGACCAAGCCACGCCGCTCGGCGAGGTCCCTGCGCTGCTCGGCAATATCAAGGCCGAGATCTTCAGGCTCAACCAGATGATCGAAAGCTTCTTGCGGTATGGCAAGCCGATGAAGCTCTCCCGTCGCTGGGTGTCCCCGCGGGAGATCCTCGACGACGTGATCACCTTGATCCGACCCAAAGCCGATGAGACCGGGATGAAACTGCGCGTCGAAGCGGACGAGGTCCCGCCGTGTTGGATCGACGGCGAGCAGATCAAGACGTGTCTGATGAACATCGTGGTCAACGCGTTCCAATCCATGCCGGGATCTGGTACGCTGCACATCGCGATGGATGTTGACCGCTCGGAGCCCACCGAGCCCCGCGTGCGTATGGTCTTCACCGATACCGGAACAGGCATTGCGCCGGAAGACCTCGCGTTGGTCTTTCAGCCGTACTTTACGACCAAGAAACTGGGGATCGGTCTCGGATTGGCGCTGACGAAACGGATCATTGAAGAGCACGGCGGCACTATCGGCATCGAGAGCCGGTTTGGCCAGGGGACCGCGGTGACCGTGCTGATCCCGGTGGGATCTGAGGAGAGGGCCTGATGCGAGAACCCTTGTTGATCGTCGATGACGAACGGTCGCAGCGCGACATCCTCCAGCGTATCTTGGAGGCCGAGGGATACGCGGTCCGGACGGCCGGTACCGCGCGAGAGGCGGTCGTGCTCCAGCGCGGTTCGCCGTGCGCGGTGGTGCTGAGTGACGTCAAGATGCCGGATACGGACGGGGTGTCCATCTTGGACGATCTCTTGACCGTCAACCCGGCCTCGAGCGTGATTCTCATGACGGCCCACGGCACGATCGACTCGGCGGTGGAGGCGATGAAAAAGGGGGCGTTCGACTACCTGACGAAGCCGCTGGACAAGGACGAACTCATCATCACCATCGGCAGGGCGTTCGAGCGCATTGCGTTACTCCGGGAGAATCGGCGGCTCCGCCAAGAGTTGGAGGATCGGTGCCAGGTCGGCGGGTTGATCGGGCGGCATGCCTCGATGCAGGCGATCATTCGCGTGGTCAAGAAGGTCGCGGCCAGTCCCTCGACGATTTTGATCCTGGGTGAGAGCGGCACCGGGAAAGAACTCATCGCGCGGGCGATCCACGCCCAAAGCCCACGGAGCGACCGACCCTTCCGGGCGATGAACTGCGCGGCGATCCCCGATACGCTGATGGAGAGCGAGTTGTTCGGCTACGAGAAGGGGGCATTTTCAGGGGCCGCGGCGCGGGGCATCGGGCTGTTTGAAGCCGCTCATCGCGGCACGATCTTCCTCGATGAGATCGGCGATTTGGGATTGGGCCTGCAAGCCAAGATTTTGCGGACGCTTCAAGAACGCACGATCCGAACGTGGTGACGATCCACGTTCCCCCCCTGAGGGAACGAGCGTCCGATATCCCGTACTTGGTGGAGGCGTTCGTTGCCAAGTACGGATCGCGAAACGGGGGTGAGGTGAGAGCGGTTTCGAAAGACGTGCTGCGGCTCTTGATGGACTTTCCGTGGCCTGGAAACGTTCGACAGCTCGAAGCGAGTATCGAGCGCGCCGCTCTGCTGTGCGAGGGGGCGGAAATCCAGGTCGAGGATCTACCACCCGAGATCCGTCAGCCGGCGAGCGCCGGTTCACCCCATTTCCAGCTTCCTCCGGGTGGGCTCTCATTGGAGCAGCTTGAGCGCACACTGATCGACCAAGCGATGGCGCAAAGCGGAGGAGTCATTGCTAAGGCCGCCAAGCTGTTGGGACTTTCCTATAAGACTCTACAATACCGCCTGGAAAAAATTCGGACCAAAGGACCGATCGCTCACTCCACTACCGCAAATCAGGCACAGCATGACCTTAATTCAGGTAGTGTGGGCGATCATACGGTCGAGGCGCATTCATAACTAATTGAATAGTAAATATTTTAGATGACCAACTAATTTGGCACGTCCCGTGCTTTCCAGAAACTCCCCGGAAAGGGGGTGATCATAGATGAAACGATGGATGAATCTGGCCGTCACGATGGCGGCGGTTGTCGCGTTCGTTGGGTTTGCCTATGCTGCGGTGGCTTCGATGAGCGGCGAGGTGACCAAGTACGATGCAGCCAAGAGCATTTCGATGAAAGATGCCAAGGGGAAAATGCACACCCTGCAGATTACCAAGGACACCAAGGTAGAGGGTGAGGTCAAGGTCGGTGCCAAGGTCACGGTGGAAGCCGAAGGGAAAAAGGCCCACAGCATCAAAGCTGCGGCAGCGAACTAGGGCTGTCGTCACGACGCAGCGTTCCTGGACGGCGGGAAGATTCGCCGTCCAGGAACGGGATGGTGGACGATTCGACCGGGAGGATGGGATGAAGGCTCGAACGCGTAGTGCGGCAGGAGTGGTGCTGGCGGTATTCCTCGTTCTTCCGCTGGTGTCGGGGTGCGAATCCAAACAACAGCGAGAAGAGAACGCCAGACTCAAAGGACAGGTCGCGTCCTTAACCCAGCAGAAAGCCGATATGCAGAAGCGGGTTGACGAGACCAGCCAGGAGCACAGCAGACTCCAAGCCAAAGTCGATGAACTGACCCAGAAGATCAACGAAGCGGAAACCAAAAAGTCCGCCGCCTCGAAGCCCGTGGCCAAGGCGCCATCCAAACCGGCACCCAAAGCGGCGACGAAGCCCGCTCCGACCAAGAAATAAGCCCGTTCCCCAGACCGCCGGGGCTTGCTCGCAAGGGCAAGCCCCGCGTGGTGTGTCGATATCCGCTTTCGCTCCCGGTATGTTGAGGCCGTATTCCACCGGAAAGACCTATTCGGTCTTCCTGGTTGACAGTCTCCCACGACCATCTATAGTTAGTTCACGCCTCTCTGAACTCGATCGACCCTTTCGTGGGGAGCCCTGATGGACGACGAAAAAACCATTCGCCCGGATGTCAGTCATCCGTACCTTGCCGGCATCGAGCCATCCGCTCCGGTGCTTAGAGCGTTAAGCGGTCCCTTAGAGAGCCGGCAGTACGAGTTGCAGAACGAGATCTGTCTGATCGGTCGCGACCCCGAGTCGGACATCGTGATCGATCAACGGGAAGTGTCGCGCAAACACGCCAAGATCATGCGGATGGCGAGCGAATACGTGCTGATGGATCTCCAGAGCGCCAACGGGGTCTATGTGAACAACCTCAAGCTGCAGCGGTCCGTCCTCGCGAACGGGGATGTGTTCCAGATCGGGTCTTGCGTCTTCCAATTTGTCTGGAACCGTACCAACCCTGCACGGTGACGTGAGGATCGAGGGCCGAGAATGAGGCGCCGCCCCGCCACCGCACGCTCGGGATCGAAGACTCGTCCGCCGGCGGGAGCTCGCCGAGGAGTCGATCCCAGCCTAGACCTTCTCTCCACCCTGATGAGAAACCTCCCGGGGATGGCGTACCGGTGCCGGAACGATCGGGAGTGGACGATGGAATTCGTCAGCGACGGCTGCTTCGAGCTCACGGGGTATCGACCCGCGGAGTTGCTCGAAAACGGCACCGTTGACCGGAAACGTTTTATCCATCCGGACGACCTTGATTCGGTCTGGTACGAGATCCAGTCTTCGCTGAGAACTCGGCGCCCCTTTAAAGTGGTCTACCGCATTCAGACCGCGGAAAACAGCCAGAAATGGGTGTCGGACCAAGGCCGTGGAGTCTTTGCAGCGGACGGGACGCTGTTCGCGCTCGAGGGATTTGTCAGCGATATCACCGACCGCAAGTTAGCCGAGCAGTCGCTGGCCGATCAGGCGGTTCGTGACTCGCTCACCGGCTTATACAACCGTCGGTATTTCGACGAGCGGATCGGGTCGGAGCTTGCCCGGGCCGGTCGCAACCAACATTGTCTGGCCGTTCTGCTGTGCGATCTGGACCACTTTAAATCCATCAACGACGCGCAAGGTCACCAGGCGGGCGACGAGGTGTTGCGGGCCGTGGCCGCGACGATCCAGGCGTCGACCCGCGGGACGGACCTGGTCGTCCGCTGGGGTGGGGATGAGATCGTCGTGGTCTTAGCCGAGACCACGCAGTCCGGCGGGCTGATCGCCGCGCAGCGAATCAGGCACGCCGTCGGCAAACTGAGCGAAGCCATGAAGATCACGCTCGACCTCAGCATCGGCGTCGCCGTGTACCCCGACCACGGAGAAACGGTCGACGAGTTGATTCGGATGGCCGATCGGGCCTTGTACATCGCGAAAAAAAGCGGCGACAAAATTCACATTGGCGAGGAACAGTATCCGCTGGATGAGCACGCCATTACGATCGTATTCCAGCCGATCGTGGATGTGTGGTCGGATCACATCTTAGGATACGAGGCCCTGGGCCGCGACCCTCAAGGCCTTATCAGCATCGGTCAGTTGTTCAAGAAGTATCATGCCGTCGGCCAGTTGGATGAACTCAAGCGGATTTGTTTTGTGGAGCAACTGAAGGTGGCCACTGAGGCTCGGTTGACGCGGGTGTTTCTCAACGTGGATTTCGCCGTGCTCGAGCGTCTTGCCCCCCTCCCGAAACCTCCCGGCACCGAGGTGATCTTGGAGATCTCCGAACGGGAGGTGCTGCACGACGTCGAGAAGCATCTCGAGATCGCGATGCTGTGGCGCGCTCAAGGGTTCAAATTCGCCATCGATGATTTTGGAGCGGGGTTTGTCTCGCTGCCGTTCATCGCTCGGCTCATGCCCGAGTATATCAAGATCGATCGCTCGCTCGTGCTTCAAACCGTGTCGTCCGACACGTTCAAGGGATTCTCCAAGCACCTGCTCTTGGCCCTGCGCATGTATGCGCACGGAGGGGATCATCGCCGAAGGCATCGAAACGGAGAAGGAATTACAGGCGATGAAGGGGGTCGGGATCTTCCTCATCCAGGGTTTCCTCTTGGGTAGACCCCAGCCGCTACCCTGACCCTACCCGGATGCCGACGAGTGTCGGCCGTTGTCTAGATCCGGCGCGACCGCTGGTGATCGTCCGAGACCAGGACGGGGTAGGGCGACCCGGGGGGCCGATCCAGCTCACCGTCCATCGTGTCGAAGAGAAAGTCCGTGCCGTTAAAATCCAGAATTTTCGGAATGGGCAGTTTTCTGGGAGTTGGACACGTCCTTCCGGAGTGTTCGACGAATTCTTCGGGAAAGTGCTTGAGGATGCTGCGAACGATGATGGATTCCGCGTTGATCAAAAAGCAGCGGCCCTTGCCGGGCATCCGTTCTGTGATCGACCAGGCCTCGACCATATCTTCTTCGGTGCCCGTGCCCATCTCGACGCTGAGGAGGCGGCGGGTCACTTCGGCGGTGCTCCACCCGCAGGAAAAGCACTGGCGGCAGCTCTCGTTCGCGAAGAACCGCGAGAAATTGTAGGCCACGTGTACCATGCACGCGGTGTCGTCGTAGACGATGACACACCCGGACCCTAGGCCCGAATCCACCTTCTTGAGCGAGTCGAAATCCAGCGGGGTGTCGAAGAGCGCCGGCGTGAGCAGACCGGCCGACGGCCCCCCAGGAAACGCGGCCTTGAATGTTCGCCCCGGCTTCGGACCGCCCGCGATCTCCAGGAGTTGCGTCATCGTGGTGCCCATGGGGAGTTCGTAAAAGCCCGGCTTGGTGACGTCGCCGGACACGGTCCAGATGAAGGTCCCGGGGCTTCGCGGGGTGCCGATGCTGCGAAACCAGTCCGTGCCGTTGCGCATAATGTGCGCGACGTGTGACAGCGTTTCGACGTTGTTGACGACCACCGGGGAGGCCATTCCTCCCCCGGCGAAGGGGAGACCCCACTCGAACGGTTTCACCTGGCGCGGCATCGCCGCATTGCCCAGGATCGATTCCAGCATCGCGGTTTCTTCGCCGAATAGGTAGGTGGCCGGTCCGATCGAGAGCTCGACGTGGACCGAACGGCCGGATTTTAGGACGTTGGGACCGATATACCCCTTCGCTTCGCACTCCGCGAGCGCGGAACGCAGCCGGTCGATTTGGCGAGTGAAAATTTCTTTGACACAAATAAACGCTTTGTCAGCGGGGATCGTCAGCGACGCAATCGCCACCCCTTCGATCAATTGGTAGGGGTTCAGAAGGAGGAGGGGACGATCCTTGTAGGTGCCGGGCTCGCCTTCGGCGCCGTTGCACACGAGGTACTTCTTGCCGTCGGGGGATTCCTTTTGGCGCGTACCGGCCCATTTGATACCGGTC
>JACQCD010000030.1 GCA_016201825.1 Nitrospirota bacterium
GCAGCGGCGCCAAGCCCAATCGGTCGAGCGCGAGGCCATGCCCCGGCTCGACCGACCGGTGCGCCGCCAGGAGGTAGCCTCGCAGCGAAGGCTCCAGACCCACTGCGATCAGGGCCGCAGCCCCGGAGATGAAGCCGTCGAGCACCACCGGCACGCGGCAACGGGCTGCGCCGAACATCGCGCCGACCAGGGCCGCGATCTCCAGTCCGCCGAGCGCGGTCAACACCTCCAGGGGATCGTTGGGATCAGGCTGATTGACCGCGAGCGCGCGCTCGATCACCGAGACTTTGTGCGCCCAGGCCGCCTCATCCAGCCCCGTGCCCCGGCCGGTCACCACCCGCGGGTCCGCACCGACCATGACTGCGGTGATCGCGCTGCTGGGCGTGGTGTTGCCGATCCCCATCTCACCCAGACCGATCACGTCCACCCCGGATGCCGCCAACTCCTCGGCCACAGCCATCCCCACGGCCATGGCCGCCTCGGTGTCCTCCCGCGTCATGGCGGGCCCCACCGCCAGGTTGGCCGTGCCGGGACGGACCTTGCAGCGGCGCAAGCCTTCCATCTCCGGGAACGCGTGCGCGACCCCCACGTCGACCACCACCACCTCGGCGCCCGCGTGCCGCGCGAGCACGTTGATGCCCGCCCCGCCGCGCAGGAAGTTGTAGACCATCTGTGCGGTCACGTCGGACGGATAGGCGCTCACCCCCTCGGCCGTCACGCCGTGATCGCCCGCGAAGACCGCGACGGTCTTGCGCCGCAGCACCGGCGCGGCGGTCCCGCGCGCCGCGCCGTACCAGCGCGCCAATTCCTCCAACCGGCCCAGGCTGCCGAGCGGCTTGGTCAGCCGATCCAACCGCGCTTGCAATCCGTCCGCTATCAGGGAATCGGACGCGACCTTTTCGGTGACGCTAGGTGATGTCATGACACTCCGATCGGTTTGAGTCGCCGCGCCAGCCCCGCGGTGACGAGATAGACGTCGTTGACCGCCTCGGCCACGGCCTGATTGACGAGCCCCTGCCAATCCCGGAACAACCGTCCCAGGCGGGTGGGGGGGACGATGCCCATCCCGACTTCGTTGCTGACGACGATGACGCGGGCGCGCGACGCGGCAATCGACGCCGTCAGACGATCGAGGCGGCGGACAATCCCCGCGTCGCCCTCTTCGCGCTCGAGCAGATTGGACAGCCACAGGGTGAGGCAATCCGCCACGATCACGTCGTACTCACGGGCCAACGCGTCCACCCGCTCGCCCAGGTCCAGCGGCTCCTCGATCGTTTCCCACGAGGCGTCCCGGCGCTCGCGGTGCGCCGCCACCCGCGCCGCCATCTCCGCGTCGCCAAATGGGACGCGACAGGTGGCGACAAAGGCGCGCCGGCCCGGCGTCGCGCGGGCCAACTCCATCGCCAAACGGCTCTTGCCGCTCCGCGCGCCGCCCAAGACCAGGACCGTTCGTCCGATCGGCGTCTCGCTCATGCCGTGCCCACGTGGAGGCCCCCGCTCACCAGGCGAAGCCGCCGGATGGGGGCTTCGCGGCGCACCAACTCGGCGATGCGCCGCTGTACCCGCTCGCGGTCGTAACCGCCCGGCGGAAGCAGGAGACCGATCAGGGATCCGCTGTGCGCCACGTTGACGCCGTACCCGCCCTCCTCCAGCGCGAGCCGCAGGAGCGGCTCGCGCGCGGGCTTGGGCAGGATATTTTGATGGCACAATGCGCTGATCGTCGCGCCCCGGCCAATGGATACGGCGTTGCCGTGCGCCAGCCCCCGCCGCACCAACTCGAACGCGCGCAGGATCGCCCCCCCCTGCTCGCGCGACACGGCGGCCGTGTCCCGTTCGTTGAACGCCAGCGTGTCCACCGGCCCGCCCACCTCGACCGCCACCAACTCGATGGGCGGCGGCGCTCCCCAGCGCTCCAGCACGCTCCCGCGTCGGTGGTCGAAGAGCACGATGCCGTCGAACAGAACGCCGTCGGTCGGCTCCACCGCCAGCGCGGCGCGCGCGACGGCGCCCGCGTCCACCGCTCCGCGCCCCATCGCCAGCCAGAGGCCCACCGCCGCGCCGACGTCGGCCGTGCTGCTCGCCATTCCGATCCCGCGGGGGAGGTCCGACCTGATCGTCAGGCCCGCCAGAAACGCCGGCGATCCGCCCGCGGCGGCGAGCGCCCGCCGCACTTTCTCCCCATGCCCGGCGCGGCGCGGTCCCGGTCGCCACGTCGCCAGCGCGTAGCGATCGACCGGACACGACGCGTGCAGCCGCACGCCGTCAACGATGCCTTGGACGAGTTCGCCGCAACTGCCCGGCACGCTGACCATCAAACTCCTTGTCAGGCCCACACCGGCTCCTTGACCGCCACCGCGAGCGCCTCGACCAGGCGTCGGTTCTCCTCCCCGGTCCGCACCGCGACCCGGATATAGGCGGGGCCGAGGCCTTCGAAATCGGCGCAACTGCGAATCAGGATGCGATCCTCGATCAGGCGGTCGCGAACGGCATCGGCATGCAGGCCGTCCGCAAGCCGGACCAACACGAAGTTGGCGTGTGACGGTTCAGGATGGAATCCGGGGAGCGCCCCGAGCCGTTCGATCAGCCGCGCGCGCTCGCGACGGATCAACTCGGCGCCCGCGCGCGCGTGGTCGGCGCATTCGAGGAGCGCCTGTCCCGCCGCCAGCGCGAGCGCGTTGACCGCCCACGGCTCCTTCAACCGCTCGACCCGGACCATGAGCGTGGGCGCGCCGACCGCGTAGCCCAAGCGCAGGCCCGGCACGGCGTAGGTCTTGGTGAACGAGCGGAGAACGATGACGTTGTCGGGCAGAGGCGCGGACAGAAGCGAGAAGGCCTCGGGCGCGTCGGAAAGATCGACGTAGGCTTCATCCACGACGAAGAGCGTGGACGGCCGGTCGGCGGCGAGGGCGCGCACGGCATTGGGATCGAGCGCCGTCCCCGTGGGATTATTGGGATTACACACGAATGCGAGATCGCCGCGGGAGCCCGCCGCGCGTCCGTCGGCAACGACGGCGCCGGCCGCCTCGGCGGCCTCGGTGTAATCGCGATAGGTCGGCGGGTAGACGAGCACGGTCCGGGGGCGGAACACGCGGGGCAGCAGGAAGATGAACTCGGTCGACCCGTTGCCGATCAGGATGGCATCAGCCGAGAGACCGTGCAGGCGGGCCAGGCCGCGCCGAAGCGCCCGGCATTCGATATCGGGGTACGCGGCGACGAGCGGGGACGCCGTCCGGAGGATGGCGTCGACTACCGGCGGGGGACCAAGCGGGTTGAGGCTGGCGCTGAAATCACAGACGGTGGCCGGGTCCCACCCGTACCGCGCTCGAATCGCTTCGAGATTGCCTCCGTGCCCGGTGTACATCGCGTTCCCCTCGCGTGGTCCGCATCTCGGGGAGGCGTCACAAAAAATCCTCAACACCCGAGACGGGCATTGAGGATTGCACCCTGCTTCTTGATCCTCAAACGATATGGTTCACCACCTCAAGCCCAGATCCGGGGCGTGTGGCACCACGCTTCAGGCAGGTCTTCTGACTCACGGATCATCCTACTCCCCCGGCCTTCCCGCTCTGTCGAGCAGTGGCCTGGTCGGGTCGCTCTCACGACCCTAAGGGG
Source organism: Nitrospirota bacterium (assembly GCA_016201825.1). Lineage (GTDB taxonomy): Bacteria > Nitrospirota > Nitrospiria > 2-01-FULL-66-17 > 2-01-FULL-66-17 > 2-01-FULL-66-17. Next base: position 3,613 of record JACQCD010000030.1, read on the forward strand.
TTTCGTCCCCGTTCACAGCGGCGGGACCGTCCCGGATTTCAACCGGGTTCCCTTTTCAGCCCCCCTCAGGGGGACACCCAAAGCAACGCGACCATACTCCAAACAGTAAACGCGTGTCAAGATATATTCTGGTAGATATATTCTGGTAGTACAGATATTTTGTATGACAGGCCGCGTGTGTCCGCTCCGAGTCGCGACACGAAAAATAGGTGGTCACATTATCCGGCAGTATGTTTATGTTGATGGTATGCCCCTACCTATGTGAGCGAGGACTCGGTATAATCGCGGACAGGTGTACGAAATGGAGACGGATTTGAAGGCTGATCTGAAGACCGAGCCAGTTGACTTGTCGGGGTTGACCATCGATCGGAGCCGCGATCGGGAGCCGGCGCGGCGCCGGTCGCGGACGTGGCTCTGGGGGGCTGCGGTCGCGGTGGTCGTGATCGCCGCCTGGCTGGTCCGATCGTGGGGCACGCCGCCCCTGAGGGTTCAGGTGGCGACCGTGACCTCGCTGTCGGCGTCGCGCGCGGCCGCTGTCCTCAACGCCAGCGGATACGTCGTGGCGCAACGGCAGGCCGACGTGGCGTCCAAGGCCACCGGACGGCTCATGGCCTTGTACGTCGGGCCGGGGGATCGCGTGAAGTCCGGGCAGGTCATCGCCAAGATCGAGAGCGCAGACGTCGCCGCTCGCCTTGCCCAGGCGCAGGCCAACGTGGCTGCGGCGAAGGCGGCGCTGGTCCAGGCCCAGGCCGCCGCCGAGGAGGCTCGATTGGAGTACGAGCGCAAGCGCCGGTTGCTCGACGCGCAATTGATTTCGAGGGCGGAATTCGACGTCGTGGAGGCCCGCCACACCAGAGCCCAGGCCGGGATCGCGTCCGCCGAGGCCGAGATCGCCGCGGTCCAAGCCGCCGTGCGGTCGGCCCAGGTGGAGATCGATAACACCGTCATCCGCGCGCCGTTCGACGGCACGGTGCTCACCAAGAACGCCGACGTCGTAGAGATCGTCGCGCCCTTCGGCTCGTCAGCGACCAGCCGCGCAGCAGTCGTGCGGATCGCCGACATGAACTCGCTCTTGGTCGAGGCCGACGTGTCGGAGCGCAATCTCGATCAAGTCACACTCGGCGGGCCGTGCGAGATCACCCTGGATGCCTTTCCCCAGACCCGCTACCGGGGCATCGTCGACACGATCGTGCCCACCGCCGACCGGGCCAAAGCCACCGTGCTCACCAAAGTTCGTTTTACGGAGAAGGACGAACGCGTGCTGCCCGAGATGAGCGCGAAGGTGGCGTTTCTCTCCGCCCCCTCCCCGGATGCGGAGACGTCCGGGGCGACGCGCATAGGGGTGCCACAGAAGGCGATCTTATCGCGGGAAGGCCGATCGACGGTGTTCGTTGTGCGAGACGGACGCGCGGTCGAAACGCCGGTCGAGGCGGGCGCGCCGACCAACGGATTCGTGGAGGTCCGCGGGAGCCTCGCCGCCGGCGACCGGGTGATCCTCACTCCCCCGGCGGATCTCCGAACCGGGATGCCGGTCAAAGAAGAGGGCGGGAACTCGTAACGATGCCTCGATTGTCCGTCGAAACCCCATGACCGGTTTCCAACTCGTCGTGCGCAACGCGGGTCGCCACAAACTGCGCACGGCGCTGACCGTGTTGGGACTGGCGATCGCGGTCCTGGCGTTCGCGATGCTCCGCACCATCGTCGCTGCCTGGTACGCCGGGGTGGAGGCCTCGCAGCAGAACCGGCTCGTCACCCGCAACGCCGTGTCGCTCGCCTTTCCGTTACCCCTCGCCTACCGCGACCGCATCGCCCAGGTGCCGGGCGTGACCCAGGTCAGCTACGCGAACTGGTTCGGAGGCGTGTACATCGACGAGAAAAATTTCTTCGCCCAATTCGCCGTCGACGCGCCGACCTGGTTTCGCCTCTATTCCGAGTACCACGTCTCGCCGGCCCAGATGGAGACGTTCCAGCAAGAGCGCAACGCGGCGATCGTGGGCGAGAAGCTGGCCCAACGATACGGCTGGCACCTCGGCGACACGGTGCGGCTCCGCGGCACGTTTTTCCCCGGCGACTGGGATTTCGTCATCCGTGGTCTATACACCACCACGCTGAAGTCCGCCGACAACACGCAGTTTTTCTTCCACTGGGAGCGATTGGACCAATTCGTCCGCCAGACGCTCCCCGACACCGCGGGCAACGTCGGCTTCTACGCGTTCACCATCGACCGCTCGCGCGAACCCGCCGACGTAAGCCGGGCCGTCGACGCCCTGTTCGCCAACTCGCTGGCCGAGACGCTGACCGAGACGGAGCGGGAATTCCAGTTGGGCTTCGTCTCGATGACCGAGGCCATTCTGATGGCCATCCAAGTGATTTCGTTCCTCATCGTGGGTTTGATCCTCATCGTCCTCGCGAACACCATGGCGATGGCCGCCCGCGAGCGCGTGACCGAGTACGCCGTCCTCAAGACGCTTGGTTTCAGCCCAGGCCGCATCGCGCGGCTGATCATGGGCGAGTCGCTGGTGATCGCGGCCGCGGGAGCGGTGGTGGGCGTGATCGCGGTCTTCCCGCTCGTTGGGGTGTTCGCGGCCGCCGTGGGGTCGTTCTTCCCGGTCTTTGAATTGTCGCCCGTTACCGTCGCGGCCGCGGTCGCGCTGGACCTGTCGGCGGCGATCGCCGCCGCGGCGATGCCCGCGTGGGGCGTCGCCCGAACGACGATCGCCGACGGCCTGCGGCGCGTGGGGTAACCGCTCATGGCCATCCCGGTCCACTACAGCTTCCGCAACCTCTGGACCCGCCGGCTCACCACCGCGATGACGGCCGTGGGCATGGCCCTCGTGGTGTTCGTCTTCGCCGCGGTGCTGATGCTGGCGCACGGGCTCGAGCGCACGCTCGTGTCGACGGGCAAGCCCGACAACGTGCTGGTCGTCCGCCGCTCGGCGACGTCGGAAGTCCAGAGCTTCCTGGCGCGAGAGCAGACGCGAACCATTGCCACGTCTCAGGAGATCGCGGCCGGACCCGACGGCTCGCCCCTCGCGGGGGCGGAGACGGTGTCGATCATCAACCTCCCCAAGCGCGGCAGCGGCAAGCCCTCGAACGTCTCGATTCGCGGCGCGTCGCCGCAAGCCGCCGTCCTCCGGCCCCAGGTGAAACTCGTGGAGGGGCGCATGTGGAAGCCCGGTTCGTCGGAAGTGATCGTGGCGCGGGCCGTGGCGTCTCGGTTTCAGGGCGCGGGCCTCAACGAGAAGATCCGCTTCGCGCTGAGGGACTGGACCGTCGTGGGAATCTTCGACGCCGGGGGCAGCGCGTTCGATTCGGAGATCTGGGTCGATGCCGATCAAATGATGCAGGCCTTTCGGCGAACCGTCTTCTCCTCGGTCCTGCTCCGCCTCCGTGATCCGTCGGAGTTCGACGCGCTCAAGGCCCGCTTGGAGAGCGACCCGCGCTTGACCGTGGATGTTCGCCGCGAAACCGACTACTACGGCGCGCAATCCGAGGTGATGGCGAACTTCATCCGCGTCCTTGGCTTGCTCGTCACCGTGATCTTCAGTCTCGGCGCGATGGTCGGTGCGATGATCACCATGTACGCGGCGGTCGCGAACCGCACCACCGAGATCGGCACCCTGCGCGCGTTGGGATTTCCGCGCCGCGCGATCTGGACGGCCTTCATCATCGAAGCGTTGGCGCTGTCCCTGGTCGGCGGCCTCCTCGGGATTCTGGCCGCGTCGGGGCTACAATTCGTGTCGATTTCGGCCGTGAATTTCGCAACCTTCACGGAAATCGCCTTCCGTTTTCTTCTCTCCCCGGCCATCGCCGTCCAATCGCTGTCGTTCGCGCTGCTGATGGGATTGGTGGGCGGAGTGCTCCCCGCGGTCCGCGCGAGTCGCCTGCGCATCGTCGAAGCCCTGAGGACCCCGTAGTGCCGGAGGGCCGGGGAGAACGAACTGACCAGTGGCTGGGGGTGGTCGCGCTCGTGATCGCCGGGGTCTTGACGCTGATCGCCGGCGTTCGTCTGATCGGGTTTGCGGGTACGTCCATTTTTTTTGTGGACGAGTGTTGGCACGCCCTCGTCGCCCGCATGATGGCGGATGCCAAGGGGCTCGTCACCTCGACCACCGAGATGATGGCGGGACGGTTTCACATGGACTATCCGCCGCTCTTCCACCTGCTCAACGCCGCAGGATATCGCTGGTTGGGATCAACCAGCTTGGTCTATTTCAACCTCGTCGTCGCCGCGGCGTTGCTGGCCCTAATTCTCATCGGTCCGGGACGGCTGCTCGATCCGGTGCAACGCGCGACGGTGGCGCTGGCGCTGCTGGCCGCGCCGCTCTTTGCGATGTACAGCATCCGGTTCTACGTGGAGATGCTCACCGCTGCCGTGTTTTTTTGTTCCTGGTGGTGGTTCGCCCTGGCACTGCGCGACGGCCGTCGTCGCGACGCGGTCATCGCGGGAATCGCCACCGGCCTCCTGGTCTGGACGAAGCAGACCGGCCTCCTGGTCCTCGGCCTGTACGGGGCGTTCTGGGCGTGGACCGTTGTTCGCGGAAATCGAGCCCATCGCGTGACGGCCACCTGGGTCGTGGGGCTTGCCACGATCCTTGCCGCCGGCTACCTGGGCGTGACCATGGCCCGTGGCGAGAATCCCTTGCTCTTCGCCGTCCCCACCAGTCACTCCGAAGTGTGGGAGGCCGCGATGGGCACCGGCGTCCGGGTTCCCCACGGCCTGTTCTTTCACACGCTCTGGGCGACCTGGGGCGTCCTCCCCTTCGTGCTGATGGTCCTCCCTCTTGCGGTGCTGGGCACGAACCGGAGGCGTGACTATCCCTACGGCCCCCTCCTCGCCTTGCTCGGTATTCTCGTCGTGGTCTTCCTGATCGACCGAAGGCTGGTCGAACGGCACACCCTCTTTTTGCTTCCCCTCCTCGCGTTCTTGGGCGTGGATGCCCTGACTCGGCTGGGCGGGCGCCGGGGGACGTGGGCGGGCTTCACCATGATCCTCCTCGCGGCCGTCGCACACGTCGTCACCATGCCGAACTACCGCGTCAACTTCAATCCTTCCCGGGACTTTGTGGAGATGGCCCGAACAATCGCTCAGCGCACGCCGCCGGACGCGACGATCGCTTCGGTCTGGTGGGTGGAACTCCGCTACCACACCGGGAGGAGAGTGCTCTGGCCGCTGCCCCACCTGGAGGATCCTCCGGTCGAGCTCTTCAGCGAGCAGTCGGCCGACACGTGGTATGAGCGCCTGCGCGCTCGGGGGCTTGATTATCTGTTGGTCGACGATCGGTACATCAGTGAACAGCCGTCGGTGGTGACGTTCTCCCGCCGCACGCTTGCCAATCTCGATGTGCTGGTGCAGGACGGCCGCGCTCAACCCATCGCCCGGGCGGGTCCCCTCCGTCTCTTCCAGGTGCGATAAGGCTGCCGGCCGTCGATTACCTGACCCGCCTCACGACGATGCGCCGAAACCATCCGCGGCCGAGATCCGGCTCGTCCCTCACCAGTTCCAGTCCCGGACACGAGGCGAGCACCCCTTCGAACACCACGTTGGTCCTGGTGGCCAGACGACCGACGATCGGGCTCATCAGCCGGCGGAAGAGCGCCCGCTCGCCGGGGCGGAGAAATTTATCGAAGATGAGCAGACGCCCGCCGGGCTTGACCACCCGGGCCGCCTCGGCCAGCGCCGCGCGCGGATCGGGCACGACCGCCAGAATCAGGTGCATGACGACCTGATCAAACGAGGCATCCCGAACTTGCAACACCTCCATATCCGCTCGATCCTCGTCATTCCGATCGTGTATCACGAACAGGTCCTCGGCACCCTGTTCCTTCGCACCTCACGCCCCCGGCGGGCGTTCAGCCAGCGCGAACTCCTGTTTTGTCAGGCGGCCGCCCGCATGGCCGCGAACGCGCTGCTCGGGCTCTCCCGCTACCAACTCGTCGTCCGCGAGAAACAACACCTCGCCAGACAAGCGGGGCGGGACTCGCTGACCGGACTCTACAACCTTCGGACGCTCTTTCTCCGCCTTGAGGAAGAGATGGCCATCGCCCAGCGGTATGGGCGAGCCCTCTCTTATCTGATGCTCGACATCGACAACTTCAAACACGTCAACGACACCTTCGGCCATCGCGAGGGCGATAACCTGCTCAAGCAGGTGTCGGAAACAATCCTCGGCACGATCCGGAAAGCGGACGTCGTCGCTCGGTACGGCGGCGATGAATTCGGCATCATCCTCCCCGAAACGGATTCGGCCGGCGGGCGGATACAAGCCGAGCGGATCCTCGATGCCCTGAGAAATCTGCTCTTTCCAATCGGCGGTCGTACGATCTGGGTGTCCGCCAGTATCGGCGTGGCGACATTTCCTAACGAGGTCATCAAGACCGCCGAGGACTTGATCCGACGGGCCGACGCGGCGCTCTACAGCGCAAAACACCAGGGAAAGAGCCGGGTCATCGGCGCGGAGCCGCTGACGGATCGCTCCAACCCAACCGGACTCTCAAGCCCAGGCCCCCCCGAGTCGACGGCCGCCTAATCGGCAACATGCCACCTGCTGCGGAGGCGGGGCCTCACGATGACATCGCAAGGCGCGTTGTGATATAACGCCTCGCGGTGGTTCCCGTCACACGACGACCTCACGCCCCCGTAGCTCAGTTGGATAGAGCAGCGGTTTCCTAAACCGCGCGCCGCCCGTTCAATTCGGGCCGGGGGCACCATAACTTCAAATCCGAGGCGATGTCTTTGAATTGTTCCGGCGCGGTGGCGCGGGGACGACGTGTTAAGGCGCGTGGGGCGACGGAGCCGCGGCGCGCCGAGAGGGCGCGTGCGCGTCGACCCAGCGTTGCAGCAGGAGGGGTGTGTTCGGATCGCGGTACCGGAATCGGATGCCGATCCCCCCGAGGTTGCGCATTACCACCTGGCCGTCGGTGACCACGGGCGGAGTTCCGGGTTCGAGCAGGAAGGAAAGATCCAGGGTGGCGCCCACCGGATACGGAAAATGGATCTCGACGAAGCAGCCCGACACGCTGATGTTATGGAGCGTCCCGGTCCGGTCGTGATCCTCCCAGCGAATCGTCACCGGTTGCCGGAGGGTCGCCCGTGCCCCCCAACGCCGACTCTGTGTGGCCGGTGATCCAGCCTCCATCGCGCAATGCCTCCCGTGGGCAATAGTAGCACCGACTCGCCCCTCCGCCAGATCACAGGCTGCTGAAAAAGTCCAGCTGCTGCGTTGCTTCGCGATCCGTAGGGAGATCGATTTCTAGCCGCTCCTTCTGAGCGGTGCGGATTCTCGGTCGTCGGAAATTGCTGCGCCACGCACACACCGCGTTGCTTCGCCACCCATAAACCGGGTTCTCACATACGACAGCAATCCCCCGGGAATGCTTTGTACCTCCAGGAGCCTCCCAGTACGCTCCGGTTTCCTCTCACAGAGCGCAAGGACTTCATCATATCGAATGGGAGCACGAGACTCCCACCGTCGCTCGCGCATCCGATGTTCCTACCCTCCTTACTCCGACTTCAGTTCCCCTCTTGGCGTCCGACACCACGCGGAGTTAGGCACGCGGTCCCCGCTTCTCGCGGCGAATCTCGTGGATTTCCTCGCCGATCTCCTCGATGGACATCACCTTCTCGGGAGTCCCCTTCTTGATTCGAGACGGCTTGAGCGGGATCAGTCGCTTCAGCATGATCGTGTCACCTTCCCACGACACGGCGACTTCGCTCGCGGCCGGGAATACCCGAAGAATGTCCTTGGGCAATTTGATCGAACCATCGGCTCGAATCTTCACAACCTTCATGCGTGTCCTCCCCGAGTCACAGTGGCGCACCCTGCCGACAACATCTTGAGCCGCAGTGTACGCGGGATCACCCTGCCGATCAACCGAACGCGCGCGCCTGGCCCTCGTCGTTCTCGCCCTCCTGCCCAACCCAGTTTGAACACAAGAGGACGCCAGGAAATCGTTTTCTGATCCCAATTTCTCCACCGCGTATCGTCGGGGCTCCAGTTCGTCTGGGGTGAATGTTGTAATGCAAGACCTGCCCCCCACCGTACTTGCGAGAGAACAGCAGTGGTCCGGCGGAAACGCCTCGCACGAACCGGTGTTTGGCGCGGTAGGTTGCTTGTCGTTTTCTTCCCTCCCGGTATACTTTGGGCTGATGAACGACTGATGCATCACGCACTCGCACGCAGGAGACTGTTCACATCGAGAGCGTAGTCGCCCTTTCAGGCGCTCGGCAATTCTTCCCAAATTCGAATGAGGCTCCGTCTTGACGGGGAATACCGGCGGTATGGCACCCATGTTCAAGAAAGTCCCACAGGTTAACCCACAATCGGTGCGACGGTCCATTCATCTTGGAATGCGACGCCTCTGGTCCTTCCTCCCGAAGGGAGGGAGCCTCCCTGACGCGGCATGGCACAGTCGGCATCGGTTCATGGTGCGACTGACGTGGTTTCATGCCGTGCTCATTGCCCTTGCGGGGCCTCTGCTCGGCTATCGCGCGGAGCTGAGTCTGCATGCCGTTTTTGAGAAGGGCACGGTGCTCCATACGCTTGCCCAAGGACTGATCGTTGCGGTGTTTGCATTCGCAGCAAGTAACCGAAGGTTCAACCGCACATGGCGTGCGACAGCCGTCGGTATGGGACTCATGACCGCGTCGGCGATTCTGGTGCATCTTTCAGGCGGGTATATCGAACTCCACTTCCACTTCTTTGTTATGCTCATCTTCATGGCGGTATACCAGGATTGGGTCCCGTATCTTGTGGCCATTCTGTACGTTGCCCTCCAGCATGGTGTGGTGGGCGTGCTCTGGCCCCACGAGGTTTTCAATCACACGGCCGCCTTCGATGCCCCCTGGACGTGGGCCGCCATTCACGCCTTCTTCGTGCTGTGGGCCTCTGTTGGGAGCATTATTTCCTGGAAGTATACGGAGAGCGCCTTCACACAGGTGCGACTTGTCCTCAAATCGGTGGGTGAGGGTATCTTTGGGCTCAACAGGGAAGGGAACATCGTGTTTATCAATTCGGCGGCCATCACCATGCTCGGTCTCGAGGAGACCACGCTTCTTGGCAGGCCGATTGCCCAGCTTATCCGTCAGACCAAAGCCGATGGCAGTCCCTATCCGGACGATGAATCGCCCTTCCTAATGCCGCTGAGAAATGGGGCCTCGTATCATATGACCGACACGATGTTCTGGCGGAAAGATGGGCCGAGGTTTGCGATCGAGTATCGAAGTACGCCCATTATTGAAGGCGACGAAGTGACCGGACTCGTGGTGACCTTCAGTGATATCACCGAGCGTCAGCAGGCTGACGCTGAACTCAAAACGACTCTCTCGCTCCTCTCGGCCACGGTAGAATCCACGGCCGATGGGATTCTTGTCGTGAACAAGGACGGGAAGATCATCCACTGCAACCGCAAGTTTGTCACCATGTGGCGTATTCCGGATCATGTCATGGCTTGCGGGGCCGATGATGAGGCGCTCGGGTGGGTTCTGGATCAACTCCAGGATCCCGAAGCGTTTCTGAAAAAAGTCCAGGACTTGTACACCGCCCCCGATGCGGAAAGTCACGACGTGCTCACCTTCAAGGACGGTCGGGTCTTTGAGCGGTATTCGCAGCCCCAACGCATCGATGGTCATAGCGTGGGCGGGTCTGGAGTTTTCGAGACATTACCGCAAAGGTGCATGCCGAAGAGGAGGTGCATCTGTTGCACACCCTGACTCGCCTCATCAGTGAAGCGAGTGATCTCCATGCGGCGTTGGGGGTGGCGCTGCAGACGATCGGTGAGGCCACCGGGTGGATGCTTGGGCAGGCATGGATCCCGAATTCAGATACCGTGCTGGAGTGCATTCCCGCCTGGTACGGGAAAGGCGCTGCGGGTGAGGTCGTCCGGAGCGCGTCCGAAACGCTCACGCTCAGCCTGAACGAAGGCCTCCCAGGCCGCGTCTGGGCTTCCAAAGAGCCGTTGTGGCTGCATGGGGAGTCTCTTGCTGCGATCATTCCCTGTGGCGCCATTGCGCACGAGGCCGGGCTTCATGCCGCCCTGGGCATCCCCCTCCTCGCGGCGGAACGGGTGGTCGCAGTCCTTGAATTCTATCTCGGCGAGCCGCGGCAGGAGGATACGCGCCTGATGGGCATTGTGTCGAACGCAGCACTCCACATGGGCGATCTGATTCAGAAAAAGCGCGCCGAGGCAGACCTTGAAAGACAAGCCACCCATGATGCCCTGACCGATCTGTATAATCGGCGGTCTTTTGATGATCGGACGGCGCAGGAGCTTGCCCGCGCTGAGCGGCATGGGCATCCCCTCGCGTTTCTGTTGGTTGATCTGGATCACTTCAAGGCCATCAATGACGGACACGGGCACTATACCGGCGATATGGTGCTGAAAGCGGTGGCTCAGAGCATCCTTAAATCGAGCCGGAGTACCGACCTGGTGTTCCGCTGGGGCGGCGATGAATTTGTGATTCTCCTGTCCGAGGCCACGCGCGAAGGTGTTCGGACGGCTGCGACTCGAATCAGAACTGCGGTGCAGACGGTGGCGAACGAGATGCGCCTCCCGCTTGACCTCAGCATCGGCATTGCCATGTACCCCGAACACGGACGCACGGGGGAAGAACTGATCCGACTTGCCGATCGGGCCCTCTATCTGGCGAAGAAAAGCGGCGATCCGATCAAGATCGGCGAGGAGGATTACCAACTCACGGATCATGCCGTCACGGTGGTGTTCCAGCCGGTGATGAATATTCGAACAGGCCAGGTGATTGGCTATGAGGCGCTCACCCGGGATGCGGGGGGCAAACTGTCGGTCCACGAATTGTTTGCCAAATACGAACGCATCGGCAAGTTACAGGAACTCAAGTGTCTCTGCTTCACCGCACAGTTGCGTAAAGCCTGCGAGGTCGGCCTCCGCCGTGTGTTCCTGAACGTGGATTTCTGGATTTTGCGGCACCTCGTCCCGCCCCAGAAACCCCCGGAAACCGAGGTCATTTTGGAGATCTCGGAGCTTGAAGCGTTGGACCATGTCGAAGAGCGAATCGAGATTGGGAGCGCGTGGCGCGCGCGCGGCTACAAGTTTGCGATCGATGATTTTGGAGCGGGGTATATTTCCCTGCCCTTTATCGCGCGACTCATCCCGGAGTACATCAAGATTGATCGCTCGACCCTCCTGCAAGCGGTCTCCTCGCCCCAGTTTCAAGAGTTCATGATCGGTTTGGTATTTGCGCTGCGTAGCTATTCCACCGACGGCATTATCATCGAGGGAGTGGAGACCGAGCAAGAACTGGAGATCGCGAAAGCCATGGGGGCGTTTCTCATCCAAGGCTATCTCTTCGGCAAACCCAAGGAATGGGATGGCGCGATGCTCCAGCAAAGCCCCCCTGTTGAGGACCAACCGCCTCAAGCAGCCTAAGTGTTTCCCCGGAGGCATTCGGACTGCCATCGCCTCTCCGGGCTCGACGGCGGCCACCAGAACCCTCCTTAAAAAAGTAGCCCGTCCCCTTGATTGGGCCGCTGAACTCATTTATGTTCTATTGACTCGGAGAAGACCGTCCATGGGGATTGCTAAATACCCTTCCGTCGTCACGATGCCGGCAGCGGGGAAACCCTATCCTTCGATCGTGGAATTTCTTTTCAAGACGTTCCCGAATGTGCCCCAGAGCCGATGGGCAGAACGGATTCTCGAGGGCAAGGTGCTGAGCGACACGGGCAGCCCGATCACCGCGGAGACGACCTATGCCCCGTCCAAACGGCTTTTCTATTTCCGGGAAACTGAGCACGAGCCGGTCATTCCCTTCGCGGAACACGTCCTGTTTCAGAACGACGAGATCCTGGTGGCCTGCAAGCCGCATTTTCTGCCCGTCATTCCGGGCGGCCGGTATGTGGAGGAATGTTTATTGAACCGCTTGCGAGCCACAACCGGCATCGTCGATCTGGTCCCCATTCACCGGCTGGACCGTGAGACCGCGGGGGTGGTCATCTTCTCCGTCAACAAACAGACCCGCGGCCTGTACCAGAATCTCTTCATGCAGGGAAAAGTCGAAAAGACCTATCACGCCCTGGCCGAAGTACCTCATCCTCCGCAAGCACACCAATGGACGGTGGAAAACCGAATCGTCCGAGGCGAACCGCGGTTCCGAATGACAACCGTTCCGGGTGCGGCAAACGCCCGCACAGACATCCATCTCATCGACATGAAAGGCAACCGGGCGCTGTTCAGTTTGCAGCCGATCACCGGGAAAACCCATCAGCTACGCCTCCACATGAGCGGCCTGGGGTTTCCGATCATCAACGACCGGGTGTATCCTAATCTGCAACCGGCCCGCGATGATGATTTCGAGCAGCCGCTTCAGCTCTTGGCCAGGGGGATTCGGTTCCGCGACCCCGTCTCCGGTCAAGACGGGGCGTTTCGATCGGAGCGGGAGTTGTTGTGGTAGGCCCGTGTTGATGGCCCATCACGTTGGTCAATGGGATCTGGCCGATGGATGGGACAAGAAAAATAAAGCGGTCACCGTTTCTGGTTCCAGTGCTATTCCATTTTCGCCATGATTGGGTGTATGAAGGAAGGGGCGATGACGCCGCTGCACCTCATATTCAGCCAAACCTCACAGGAGGAACGCGATGGGCAAGGGCATGCAACAGAAGAAAGCGACCAAGAAGAAACCGGCCAAGACACTGATGGAAAAGCGCGTCGCAAAGGCCGCCAAGAAGGGCCGCTGATTCGGCCCGAGCTTCGGCCGTTCTGATCCGACGCGTGACCCACGGCCCGCGCGTTGCGTCCTCAGCCGGGCCAGTCGGCAACGAACAGCGTGTGCGTGTCGCGCTTCGCGTGCGGGTACGCCTTGGCGCCGACCGCGGTCGCGCGGAAACCGGCCCGGGTGAGTCGGTTCAAGAACGCGCGGTCAGTCGACGCGGACCAGAACACCGCGCGTCCTCCCACGCGGAGCGCGCGGGACAACGCCGTGAGCCCGGGGGCCGCGTAGAGGCGCGCATTGGCCGCAGCCACGATCGCGGCCGGGCCGTTGTCGATATCGAACAGCACCGCGTCGTACTGGCGCACGGTCGCGCGCGCCAGTATGGCCAAGACATCGTCGATCCGGATCTCGACGCGCGGGTCGTCAACCAGGCCGCCGTTGACGGACTGGAGATATTCGCGGTTCCAGGCCACGACTTCGGGCAGCAGTTCCGCCACCTGCACGCTCACGTTGGGGCGCACCAGTTCGAGGACCCGACGCAGCGTGAACCCAAACCCGAGTCCGCCGATCAGCACCCGCTGGTTGGTCGCCGTTCCGAGCTTCTCACAGGCCAGTTCGGCCAGCCGCATCTCCGAGTTCGCCGCGACCGTGCCCATGAGTTCGCGGCCCGCGACGCGCAGGAAGTAGTGGCCGTCCCGCCTGCACAAGGACAGCGTGGACCCGCCGGAGAGGGTGGTCTCGGCCAGCGTGACGGACGGCTTCACGGGCGTGAATGTGCATCGGCCGCATTCACCGCCCCTTGGGGCGGGGTTAGGCCGAATATGATCGGTGGTTTGTTCATCTCGCATCGAAGACTCCCCGCAGCTTGCTGCGGGGAGTTTCAAGCCTCATCGCGACGGCAGCCGCGGTCGGCATCGCATTCAGCGCCGTGGAGATGGAGGTGGGTGTCTTTGAACACAGAATTCCGTTCGATGGACGATGAGGGCCTGCGTTAAAAACAGCCTGAGACGGAATCAACAATTCCGTCTCAGGCTGTTATCTGCTACGTCTTGCGGTCGATATCGATACCGTTAGACGATCGCGTCCACGATGGCATTGAACGTTGGGCTCGGACGCATGGCTTTAGTCGTCTTGTCCCGATTGGGATGATAATAGCCGCCGAGATCAACTTTTTGTCCTTGAGCGGCAGTCAGCTCTCCAAGAATCTTAGCCTCATTTTGTTCGAGCTGTTGCGCGACGTTGGCAAAACGCGTTTGAAGGTCCTTGTCTCCCGTCTGCTCAGCCAAGGCTTGCGCCCAGTACAAGGCGAGATAAAAATGGCTTCCGCGATTATCCAACTCGCCCACTTTGCGGGCCGGCGACTTGTTGTTCTCCAGTAACTTGGCGGTTGCCCGATCAAGGGTCTCTGCCAACAGTTTCGCTTTGGCATTATTGGACGTTTTGCCCAAATGTTCCAATGAGGCGGCCAGCGCCAGGAATTCGCCGAGCGAATCCCACCGCAAGTACCCTTCTTCCTGAAGCTGCTGGACGTGTTTGGGCGCGGAGCCGCCGGCCCCGGTCTCGAACAGGCCGCCGCCGTTCATCAGGGGGACGATGGACAGCATTTTTGCGCTGGTTCCTATTTCGAGAATCGGGAACAGGTCCGTGAGGTAGTCTCGCAACACGTTCCCCGTCACGGAAATCGTGTCTTTCCCCTCCTTCAGCCGTTCCAGCGAGAACCGCGTGGCTTCGGCCGGAGACATGATCCGGATGTCCAGACCTTTGGTATCGTGATTCGGCAGATAGCGATTGACCTTCTTGATCAGCTCCGCGTCGTGTGCCCGGTTTTTGTCCAACCAGAACACCGCGGGCGATCCGGTGGCTCGTGCGCGATTGACGGCCAGCTTGACCCAATCTTGGATCGCCGCGTCCTTGACCTGGCACATCCGCCAAATATCCCCTTCTTCCACCGCGTGTTCGAGCAACGTCTGCCCCGACCCGGTGACCACACGAACCGTGCCGTTGCCCGGAGATTTAAAGGTTTTGTCGTGCGATCCGTATTCCTCCGCCGCTTGCGCCATCAGACCGACGTTGGGAACACTGCCCATGGTTCGAGGATCGAAGGCGCCATGTTTTTTACAGAATTCGATGACTTCCTGATAGACCTCGGCGTAACTGCTGTCGGGGATGACCGCCTTGGTATCGTGAAGCTTGCCGTCGGGACCCCACATTTTCCCAGAGTCACGAATCACAGGCGGCATGGAGGCATCGATAATGATGTCACTGGGAACATGCAAATTGGTGATTCCTTTATCGGAGTTCACCATCGCAAGCGGAGGCCGTTTCTGATAAACCGCCTGAATGTCCGCTTCTATTTCTGCGCGTTGAACGTCCGGCAAAGTTTTGATTTTCGCATAGAGGTCACCCAGGCCGTTGTCGGGATCGACCCCCAGCTTTTGGAACACGGCTCCGTGTTTTTCAAACACCTCTTTGAAGAAAACAGAGACCGCATGACCAAACATTTTTGGATCCGAGACCTTCATCATGGTGGCTTTGAGATGGATGGAGAACAACACCCCCTTCTTTTTTGCGTCTTCGATCTGCGCCTCGAGGAATTCGCGCAAAGCGCGGCGGCTCATGAACGTGCCGTCAATGACTTCGCCGGCCTTCAGGGGGAGCTTGGGTTTCAGAACCGTGGTCTTTCCATCTTGACCGACAAACTCAATGCGCGCATCGGTGGCCTCGGTGATCACGGTCGATTTCTCGTTGGAAAAGAAATCACCACGAGTCATATGGGCGACATGTGTCTTGGAGTCCGGAGTCCAGGCTCCCATCTTGTGCGGGTGCTTTTTAGCGTATTGTTTGACCGAGAGCGGCGCCCGGCGATCGGAGTTTCCTTCTCTTAAAACAGGGTTGACGGCGCTTCCTAAAACCTTGGCAAATCTGGCCTTGATCTCTTTCTCTTGGTCGCTTTTCGGGTCTTCGGGATAGTCGGGGATTTTGTAGCCCTGAGACTGTAATTCCTTGATGGCCGCTTTCAGCTGGGGGATCGAAGCGCTGACATTGGGGAGTTTGATGATATTGGC
>JACQCD010000031.1 GCA_016201825.1 Nitrospirota bacterium
CAAGACTCGCTTCCGGCTGGATGCCCTTCCGTTGCCGGGCAGGGGTGGGTACCTGCTGGGTTCCATCGAAAGGTTTCCACCCTCGCTCTACATGGCTTCCCCCTTTCCCAGGCTTCGCCTGGCGCACAAAGATTTGACCCCCTGCTTCATATTTGTGATCCGTGGCTCGTTTGCTTTACCATACACCTTCGAACAAAACAGAACAGTGACGGATTGCTTTTCGTCATTCGAGAAGGAGGATCAGCATGGCTGACAAGAAGATCATCGCGGTCGTAGGTGCAACCGGGGCGCAGGGCGGAGGGTTGGTCCGCGCGATCTTGAATGATAAGAGTGGCGGCTTCACGGCGCGCGCGTTGACGCGAGACGTCAAATCCGACAAGGCGAAGGAGCTGGCGAAGCTGGGCGCCGAGGTCGTTGCGGCCGACGTCGACGATCTGGAGAGTCTGAAGCGGGCGTTCACCGGCGCCTACGGGGCGTTCTGCGTCACGTTTTTCTGGGCGCACTTTTCGCCCGAGAAGGAGACGGCCGAGGCTACCGCCATGGCCCAGGCGGCCAAGCACGCCGGCGTCAAGCACGTCATCTGGTCCACCCTCGAAGACACGCGCAAGTGGGTGCCGCTCAGCGACAACCGCATGCCCACTCTCATGGGCAAGTACAAGGTGCCGCACTTCGACAGCAAGGGCCAGGCCGACCACGTGTTCCGCGACCTCGGCCTGCCCACGACGTTTCTGCTCACGTCGTTCTACTGGGATAACCTGATCCACTTCGGCATGGGCCCCAAGAAGGGCCCGGACGGCAAGCTGGCGTTCACCCTGCCCATGGGCGACAAGAAGCTGCCGGGCATCGCCGCCGAAGACATCGGAAAGTGCGCCTTCGGCATCTTCAAGAAGGGGAGCGAGTTCATCGGGAAGACCGTCGGCATCGCCGGCGAACACGCGACCGGCGCGCAGATGGCCGCCGCGCTGACCAAGGCGCTGGGTCAAGAGGTGCGCTACAACGCCGTGTCACCCGAGGCGTACCGCGGATTCGGGTTCCCGGGCGCCGAGGATCTCGGCAATATGTTCCAGTTCAAGCGCGACTTCGAGCAGGTCTTCTGCGGCGCGCGCAACCTCGACGTCGCCCGAGCGCTCAACCCCTCGCTGCAAACCTTCGACGCCTGGCTCGCCCAGAACAAGAACCGCATCCCGCTTGCGTAGCAGAGCACTCCGACAAGGAAAGGGAACGAACCGGTATGAGTCACAAGAAAATCGCGATGGAGCACGACAAAAAAATCGCCCTGGTTGCCCACGACAATAAGAAACAGGATCTGATCGAATGGGCCAAATATAACCGGACGCTCTTGGCTCACCACCAGATCTACGCCACGGGCACCACCGGCATGCTCTTGGAACAGGAGCTTGGTTTCAAAGTGGCCAAGCTCCAGAGTGGACCGTTGGGCGGGGATCAGCAGATCGGCGCCAAGATCGCCGACGGCGAGATCGACTTTCTCATCTTTTTCTCTGATCCGCTCGAACCGCTGCCGCATGATCCGGATGTCAAAGCGTTGTTGCGCTTGGCGGTGGTGTGGAACATTCCCATTGCGTGCAATCGCGCCTCGGCCGATTTCATGATCTCCTCCCCCTTGATGGATGGCGCCTATGATCGTCTGGTGCCCGACTATGATGAATATCGAACACGGAAGATCGCAAGGGGTGAATGAGGCGTCCGCAGCCCTCCGGATCTGAGAGGCCTGAACCTTGCGTCGAAGACGCGGCGCCGTCCACCGTCCGCTGGAGTTTTCGGCCGCGATCCCGCATAATCCCCGTCACGATACGCTCTGGGAAGAAATTCGAAGAGATTGTGGTCTGAAAGAACGCGGCGTCGGAATTCTTTCTCATGATCTCGACCTCCTAAGGACTGAAAGCTTCTGGGATTGCTCACCCTAGCTCCTCACGCCCTCATTCAGACCCGCCTGCGTCGCGCGATTTTCCTCTGCTTCTTCCTGTCCGGAGCCGCGGGGCTGATCTACGAGATCGTCTGGATCCGCATGCTGGGTCTGGTCTTCGGCCACACCGTGTACGCGATCACCACCGTGCTCGTGGCGTTCATGGGGGGCTTGGGGCTCGGCAGCTTTCTGGGTGGACGGCTCGCGGATCGGACTCGCAACCTGCTCAAGATCTACGGGCGTTTGGAAATCGGCATCGGCGTCTACTGCGTTCTCACCCCCTGGCTCATGGACGTCGTCAAAGCCGTGTACCTGGGCCTCGCGCGGTCGATGGATCTCCCGTTCGGGGTCTACACGCTGATCCAATTCTTCCTGGCCGCGCTGATCATCGTGATCCCGACCACGCTGATGGGGGCGACGCTGCCCATTCTGACCAGATTCTCCGCGAGGGAGTTGGGGACGGTGGGGCGGCTGGTCGGGGCTTTGTACGCCGTGAACACGTTCGGGGCGGTGCTGGGGACGTATCTGGCGGGGTTCGAACTCTTACCGCTGCTGGGAATGCGAACGACCCTCATCGTGGCCGCGGGCCTGAACATCGCGATCGGAGGGGCGATCCTCTTCATCGACCGCCGCGTCGAGACGAGCGGGGTCCCTCAAGAGGAGGAGGCCCCAGAACCGGCGATGGCCCAGGCGCCGGAGGTTCCTCCGGTCTCCCAACTGGTGGCCTGGTGGCTGATGGTCGGGTTCGCCCTGTCCGGGTCGGCCTCGATGATCTACGAGATCGCCTGGACCCGGGCGCTGACGCTCATCATCGGCAGCTCGACGTACGCGTTCAGCGCCATGCTCTTGAGCTTTCTGGTCGGCATTGCCGCGGGCAGCGCGTGGTTTGCGCGTCGCGCGACGCGGGCGCCGGTCACTCCGGCCTGGTTTGCGGCGCTGCAAGTCGGGATCGCGCTGTCGGCGGCGGCGGTGTTCCCGTTGTTTGATCGTCTTCCGGATGTCTTCTTACAGGGATTCCGGATTTCCCAGGCTCCGGGTTTCATCCTCTGGCTCCAGGTCGCGCTGAGCGTCGCCGTGATGCTCGCGCCGACGTTCTGCATCGGGGCGACGTTTCCGTGTGTGGCGCAGATCTTTGCCACCGACCGTGCGCGAATCGGCTCGCGGGTGGGGTGGGTCTACGCCGGGAACACGCTGGGCGCCATCGTTGGCGCGTTTGTGGCGGGGTTCCTCCTCATCCCATGGATCGGGGTCGAGGCCACGATCCGGTCGGGCCTCGCCATCAACCTTGCGGTGGGTCTGACGCTCGTGATGGCGTGGGCCTCGACGATGAGGACGAAACTCGTTGCGGGCGCCGGTCTCGTCGTCGGTCTCGTGGCGGTGACTCTCTTGCCGACGTGGGATCGCCAAGTGATGAGCAGCGGGGTGTCGGTCTATGCCACCCGTTACGCGTCGAATCCGACGGCGTCCTCATGGCGCGAGAAGCTTCACGCGGAACGCCTGCTCTACTACAAAGACGGCATCAGCGCAACGGTCACGGTCCATCAGGCGGAGGGGCAGACCATCCTCCGCGTGAACGGGAAGGCCGATGCGAGCAGCGTGTCGGATCTGCACACCCAACTCATGCTCGGCCATCTCCCGGCCATCCTCCACCCCAATCCCAAGACCGCGTTCGTCATTGGCCTCGGAAGCGGGGTCACGGTCGGGGCGTTGGCTCAGTATCCGATCGATCGAATCGACGTCGCGGAGATTGAGCCCGCCGTGGTCGAGGCCTCCGATTTTTTCAGCCTGGAAAATCGTCGCGCGCTCTCTGATCCCCGGGTGCACACGAGCTCGGCGGACGGGCGCAATTTCTTGCTGATGACCCCCGCGCGTTATGACCTGATCATCTCCGAGCCATCCAACCCTTGGATCAGCGGCGTGGCGACGCTGTTCACGGTCGAGTTCTTGGACGTGGCGCGCCGACATCTCGCCCCGGACGGGATCATGATCCAGTGGGTTCACGGATACGTGATGGCGCCGGAAGATCTGCGGATGGTGATCGCGTCCTTTCGCACGGTCTTTCCCCATGCCACGCTGTGGAGGACGCAACCTGGTGATTACCTTTTAGTGGGAACGCTCACCCCGCTGGTGGTCGATCTCGATCGCGTTCGAGACGTCTATGCCGCCAACCCGAGTGTGCGCCACGATATGAAGCGGATCAAATTCCCGTCTGCCGAGGTATTATTGGCCGATTTCTACCTCGATGAACAGGAGTTGGCGCGCTTGACGGCCGGCGCGCCGCTCAATACCGATGATCGGCTGCCTCTGGAGTTTTCCGCTCCACGGAACCTCTATCGAGACACCATCGAGGTGAACGCCGACATGCTGCGGGCGGTCAAATCATCGGGATTTCCGCCGCTGCGGGGACGTCACCTGGAGGACCTGGATCGCCCCGCCGTGCAGTTCGACCTGGCCATCGGGTTGGTGGCCAAACAGTATTACGAGGACGCGCGACGACACTTGGATAACGCCTTGGCGAAGGACCCGAAGTATGCCCAAGCGCTGGTGCTGCGCGGATGGCTGCACAAGCTGGCGAATCGGTATCCCGAAGCGCTTCAGGATTTCCAGGCGGCGCTCCGGATCAATCCCAAAGACGCCGGCACCCACCAGCAATTGGGTCTCTTGTACCTGAGGCAGAAGAAGATGGATGACGCGGTCGCCGCGTTGAAACAGGCCGTCGCGCTCGACCCGAAGAATCCCGGGTACGCCGACGATCTGGCCACGGCACTCAACGCATCCCGCCCGCAGACTCCCACGGTCGTCCGGTAAGATGCAAGGCGGATGGAGGTCTTGCGCGCGGAGCGTACTGGCTCGTACGTGAGCACGCAAGACCGACTGACAACGCAGCAGATGGACTTTTTCAGCAGCCGGCTTATTCGACGCCTGAGTAGTAGCGCAAAATGTCGGACACCGAGATGATCCCGATGACCGTGTTGTCCTTGGTCACCGCCAGGTGGCGGATGGCGTGTTCCTTCATAAGCTTGACCGCGTCGATGATCGGCTCGTCGTCCTCGATCGAGATGATCTTCCGGTTCATGCAACTCTTGACCAGCGTGGTGGTCGGGTCAAGCCCTCGGGCCACGGCGTTTCGGCTCAGACCCGATTCGGTGATGACGCCCACGTAACGCTTATCGTCGTCCACGAACAGCAGGCCGATCTTGTATTTCTGCAGGAGCTTGCCCGCTTCCTTGAGTGTGGCATCCATGTGGATGCTGCGCACGTTTTCCGACATGTAGTTCGAGACCCTGGGAGCGTCCTTGGATACGGAAAGCGAGCCGTGAACACTGGCCATTCGCCGCGCTTCAAGATCCCAGATACAACTTTCCAGCACGCGTCGGCGCTGCCGCAGGCTCTCGCGCTCGACGTCCAGCGTGCCGTCTTCCTGCGCATCATCCGACAGATTCAGGATGTTCTCGGCTTCGCCGTGGCGGGCGAACTCGTATGCGTCGAGCCGATCCGCCACCTCGCCGAACACGGCACCGATCAGCCGCTCGGTGGCGCCGTCGAACTCGGCCAAAACCGTGTCGGTTGCGCCTCTGGAAACCAGGGCGTCGAAATAGGCCAGTTGTTTCTTGAGCCGTTCGATGTTCCGGTCCAGGAGCACCCCGCGGCCCGATCGTGGTTTCATGCGCGCCGGCGCGTTTCGCGGTGTCTTCATGGGTTCCTCATAATGAGCGATTTAGGAGTCCAGATACTGATGACTCACTCTACATACGATGTCTGCGGAGCCCTTGTCAATCTGTAGAAAGTTTGGACCCGAGCGGGCTGCTCAAAAAGCTCCAGATGCAAGGCGGATGGAGGTCTTGCGCGCGGAGCGTACTGGCTCGTACGTGAGCACGCAAGACCGACTGACAACGCAGCAGATGGACTTTTTCAGCAGCCCGTTAGGCTGCTTTGTCGGGTTGCCAGCGAAGGCCGAGGTTAATGATCCGCTGGAGGAGCGCCTGATACGGCAGGCCCGCGAGCTTGGCCGACTCGGGGAAATCTTCGCCGCTGCCGATCTGGGGGTTGGGATTGGCTTCAAGAACGTAGACCTTGCCCTCCGGATCGAGCCGAAGGTCCATCCGCGCGTAGCCGCTGAGCCCGAGGGCTCGGTACACCCGCTTGGCGAGATGTCGGATCTTCTCGGCCATCCCCTCGGGCAGGTTGTTCGCGACGCCCGACGTGATCCCGTACTTGATTTGATACTTCGTGCTCCACTTCACCTTTTCGGTCGCGATGCGCCGAGCCTCGTCGGGCAGGTTGTGCAGGTCCAGCTCCCACACCGGGAGCACCTGGAGCTGGCGATTGCCCAGCACGCCCACGTACAACTCGCGGCCCTCGATGTACCGTTCGACGATGGCGCCGCTTCCGACGTGAGTATGGATGAACGCCACCCGCTCGCGCAGCTTGTCATCGTCCGTCACGATCGAGGCTTGAGAGATCCCGAGCGACGCTTCTTCCGACACCGATTTGACGATCAACGGGAACGACAGGTGCTTCGGGCGCTTGACCGCTTGTCCGATCGGACACACGACGAACTCGGGGAAGGGGACGCGGTGGTAGGAGAGGACCTTCTTGGAGAGGCCCTTGTCGCGACCCAGCATCAGGCCGCGGGGGTTGCTTCCGGTGTAGGGGACCCGCAAGAGTTCCAGGTACGAGACGACGTTCTGATCGTAGAGCACGACCCCGTCGAACTCCTCGAGCAGGTTGAACGCGATATCGGGCTTCCATTGCTCGATCGCGTTTTTGATGACCTCGAGATTGTTGCGCACGCCGAGCGGGTGGACGTCATGCCCCATCTCGCGGAGCGCGGTGACGACGTCGTGCTCGGTCTTCCACGCCGCGGTCGCCAGGTCGACGCCGTCGATGCGGTCGGGCGGGATCAGATCCTCGTGCATCAAAACCAGGACCCGCAGCCGTTTCATAGCGCGACCCGGTGACGCCCGCTGTGGAGGAAGTTCATCGTCTGCACCGTGAGCAGGACGGTGAAGTCGAGCTTCGCTTGCTCCGCCGGCGCGGCAAGGCGGAGGTTCAACTCGCGGCAGCGATCGATCATCGCCTCGAGGACTTGATCGATCGTGTACTGGTAGGCTCCCGTCCAGTTCGCCACCTCCCGGCGCACGTCTCGGCGGATGCGCGCCAGGAATTTCGCCGCGGGCTGGCCGGCCGCACACTCCGGCGCGTCCGAGAAGAGCCTTCGGAGGTCCCGATCGTAAAAGTCCGGGTGGGAGAGCCCGTAGCGCTCCCGTTTGGCTCGATAGTGTTCCCGGAGCGTCTTCGAGATCTCCGGAAGGGGATCGACGCGTTGTTCGGAGGTCACCGGCGGCGGCACGCCCGCGAGCTCCCGCATCACGCCATCCAGGTATTCGAGTTTCTTGAGCGCCGGCCAGCCCGCGTACCGTTCCTGCCACATCGAGCCGGGGGTCAGCCACACCGCGAACGTTTCGGCGAAATCCTCGTCGGGATGGCTTTGCGCGTACCACAGGTCCAGGTGCAGGACGGAGCTCTTACTGTAGGGTCTCGGCGTGTAGTAATCGGGGTAGGGCTCGGACGACTTGCCGAATAACTGCTGTCGCCGACGCCGTCGCCGCAGGCGGTACGCGTTTTCGATCGCGTGCCCCGCCTCGTGGCGCAGGATGCGCATGCCCCACTCCGGGGTCCCACCCTCAACTTCAAGCATTTGACGAAGTTCGAGCTTCGCCAGCCGAGGATGGACCAGATAAAACGGGACGGCGACCCCGGGGACGCCATCGGGCGTGAACCATTCGTCCGAGATCCAGTAGTGCGGCCGAAAGAGCAGATGGTGGCGTTCGAGCTCCGAGGCCAGTTGGCTGATCTGATCGGCGAGCACGCTTCCCTCGATCTTCAGATCAAGGTCGCACACCCGGATGTCGAGAAGTTTCTCGTCAGGCCACGTTGCCCAGTCTGGGGAGGGGATCGGGCCGGTCGATACGGACTCGCCCAGGGATGTTGGCGGCTTTGCGGCGTCGGCGCTTTGTGGAATCGCGGGGTTCAACGAACATTAGTATAGCAGCCGCTTCATCCGAAGCCAGGACGCGGGCGGGCATCTTCGAAACGAATAGACCGTTCAGAAGATGGGACGCGCCCATCATCGACCGCCGGGCCGACCCGGGCCAAGGACTGCCGCGTTCGTTGTCCGGTGTTAGGGGCGCCGCGCGGTTTCACGGCGGCTGTGTTCGATACCGGCGATGAGTTGTTCATCCTGTTCGGCGTGCGCCAAGACGGAACGTTTGGTCTCGCACTCGGTCCGGAAGCGATCGAGCGCCTCTTGCCGGTCCTTGATCTCCGCGGCCTGATGGGCGACGAAGCGATAGTACGCGTCGATCTCGCTCGAGTGCATGTCGTCCGCCTGTCGTCGCGCGAACTCACGGATGGTATGAGCCAGAAGTTCTTGCGCGCGCTCGAACTGGGCTTCTTGGTCGCGAAGAAGGTGTATCATGGCGACGTATTCGTCCCGGATTTCTTCGACCCGACGTTGACGGTGGCGATGGACCGTTTCAAGGTTCGAGCGGGTTAGCGACATGAGCGCTCCTCCAACATTCCCCCAGCACGTCCGATGAAAAACGCCTTTCGCATCCGGTGGTTTCTCATGAACAGTCTCAGCGCTCTTAAAAGCAAAAGCGATGCCACACCCCCGGTGAAGGAAATTCACCTGGTTCTTCGCTGAGAACGGTCACGGCGTCAACGAGTGCTCTTGGTTGTGATCCCCAACACGGGATAGACCGCCAGCGCATTGACGGGTCGCGTCAAAACTTCCCCAGGTTTGACGGGCGCTGTGGTAGGTAAGAACAGCGTCTTAAACCAGGATGCACCCGTTCGAGACCGGGGGGCAGTGGCATGCGAAGACCGCGCTGGGCTCCATCCACCGGTGGTACGTGTCTTGCTAAAGACGCTCTTGCCCCAACAGGCACAAACACTTCGGGAGTGGACCGGCACTCCGGAGTCGACCACACCGCGACCACCGAAAGTGATCGCCGTGACGAGCGGAAAAGGCGGCGGTAAGACGAACGTGGCGGCCAACCTGGTGGTCGCCCTGTCTGAACTGGGTCAGCGCGTCGTGGTCTTGGATGCCGATCTGGGGCTGGGGAATCTCGATGTCCTGTTCGGAGTCGTGCCGCGGTATACGATCGAAGGGTTCGCTGCAGTTCATGTTGCGGCGGCTCCTGACCACGGGGCCTTCATGAGCGAGCCGGAGCCAGGTCCGACGGACGCGCGATTGCACGGAGCCACTCGATTCGGTATCCTTCCCCTGATCGCAGGGAGGAATTCAATGCCCAACCGGACCGTGGGGCAGGTCGAAGCCGAGATCGGCAACGCGCTCATCCAGTTCGAGAAAGACTTCATGGGGCGGGGACCCAAGGAAACCCGGGCCTACGTCATCGAGGACATGGTGCTCGTCCGGCTCAAAGGCGTGCTCACACCCGCGGAGCAGCAGTTGGCCAAGAACAACGCGGGGACGGATCTCATCAAGCAAATCCGGTCGAACCTCTTGGAGCAGGCCCGCGAGCTCCTCTCGGGGACGATCGAGAAGATCACCGGTCTGAAGGTGATCAGCCTCTACACCGACATCAGCACCAAGACCGGCGAACGCGTGATCCTGTTCACGCTCAACGAGAATTTGGCCGAGCGCTTTCGTCCGGGCCCCGCGTAGGGAGCCGCTTGACTTCGCGGGAGCGATTCCTGTCTAATTAGCGGTAAATTGAACCGGAAGATAGCCCGAAGGATTCCCCCGCGGAATTGGTCGGGCTGTAGGCCGACCCCCATATCAACATCAACGGGCGGGTCGGCCTTTTTTATTGGCGCACAGGCCATGCGACATCCGCTCGCTCGGGCGACGGCGGTCTCGTGGAGGGTCGGCCAGCAGGAGTCCCTCGAGGGGCCAATGCTGGCCTTTTTTTGTGTTGTCGTGCAGTCCGGGGACGCTTGGTGAACGTGTTGTTCCACTCCTATCCGTTGCTGATACCGTTGGCACCGTTCGCGGCAGCCCTGCTGACCGCGCTGCCGGACCGTCTGATCACGGAGAAAACCTATCGGATCGGCTCGCTGGCCCATGTCCTGGCCTTCGGGGTCGCCGTGCTGGCGCTCTACGAGGTCGCCGCGCCGGATCATGCGGCGATCCGACTCTTCCTGTTTGCCTCGTCATGGAGCGTCCTGCCGTCGTTCGAGCTGTCCATCGACCGGCTGGCCGCCGTGATGATGGTGCTCATCTCCGGGATCGGCACGCTGCTCTATCTGTATTCCATCCGCTACATGCAACAGGAGCGGGGGCGAGCCCGATACCAGACTCTGCTGGCCCTCGCCATCTCGACGCTGCTCTGTATGGTCTCCAGCGCCAATCTCGTGCTGCTGTTTGTGTTCTGGCAGCTCCTGAGCTGGTTGCTCTCTCTCTTGGCCTACAACTATGCGCATTCCCCCACAGCCCAGGGCGCGTTCAGGACGTTTATCATGCTGCGGGCAGGGGATGTCGCCTTTCTCTCGGGCATCGTGCTGGCGTACAACCTCTACGGGACCCTGGAGTTCTCGCAGCTCTTCCTCCGGGCGGCAGCGGATCACACCACCTTTTCGCTCTTCTGGCCGGGCAGCGGGCTCGATATCAGCGGCGCCACCGCCGTCACGCTGCTGATCTTCATCGGTGCGATGAGCAAGTCGGCCCAGTTTCCGTTGCACATGTGGCTGCCTGATTCGCTCTACGCACCGACGCCGATCCATGCCCTGCTCCATGCGGGCATCATCAATGCCGGTGGTTTCCTCTTAAATCGTCTGGCCCCGCTCTATGGCCTCAGCCCGACGACCCTGCACGTGGTCTTTGCCGTCGGCCTGCTCACGGCGCTGTTGGGCGCCTCCATGATGCTGACCCAGAACGACATCAAGAAAACACTGGGCTACTCCACCATCGGACAAATGGGCTACATGATCATGGAGTGCGGCCTGGGGGCCTTCGCGCTCGCGGTCTTTCACCTGATCGCGCATGGTTTGTTCAAGGCCACGATCTTCTTGAACTGCTGCAATGTGATCCATCTTGCACGCCAGGAACCAAGAATGCCGCATAAAACCGATGCGGCCGCGCAGACGGACTTCTCGCTCCTCACATGGGCGACCGGATTTATCACATCGCTCCTCCTGCCCTTAATCATTTTGTTGGCCGCCCACGGTGTCTTGCAGATCCCCTTGAGAGACTCACAGGGCGTGGTCATCTTCCTCTTCTTCACGTGGGTCACCTCCTCGCAGGCGACCCTGACGCTCTACCGTCTCCGGGCGGTCGGCTCCTGGAAAGTGGCGGGCATCATGCTCTTCACGCTGGTGCTGGTGTTGTCCACGTATCTGTTCGCGGCCGAGCGATTCACCTACTTCCTCTATCCGGCGCCGGGCGCCGTGACCGCCTACTTCCAGGCCGCCGCTCTGCCGGGCTGGCTGTTCGACGGCATGATCGCGGCGACGGCGCTCTTCGTCACCATGGGTTGGATCTTCATCTACGCGAAGAGCCATGGCCGATCGATTCATCTGCCTGAATGGATCAGCGGGATACAAACCCATTGCTATCTCTTTTTCATGAACCGTCTGTATCTGGATGGTCTCGCGCTCAGGTTCGCCCAGGGCTTCAGACGCGTGATCCATCGGTTGGATCGGAGCCGTCTCTTCCTGCCCGTCGCCGCGTTGCTCGCCCTGGTCATTGCGATGGCACCTGCGGTGGATCACATGGGAGAGCTACCGCTTGAACACATCGCGCTCTTCTGTCTGGTCGCCCTCACGCTGCCCCTCTTTCCGCTGCATGGGCTCTATGTGCTGGCCCTGATCAGGGTGCCGGGGTATGCGTCCGTCTTTCTGGCCTTCATGCTACCGATGGCGGGCCTTTATGGGCTGGCGGGCTTGTTGCCCGGGCTACCCGCAGAGCTGCTCGACGGCTTGAGACTGCTGGCCCTGTTCGGTGCCCTCTATGGATCGATCAAGGCGCTGGCGCAGGTCCGGGCGACGCGTGTGCTGGCCTACGGTGGTCTCGCGTTCTATTCCATTCTCTGGTGGTATTTAGCCGTGGCCGGGAACTCAACGCCGTATGCGACCCTTTACATCAGCGCGGTGGCGCTGGGCACCGGCGGCCTGCGCCTCGCCTGGCACGCGGTGCAGGCGCGTTATGGCGACCTCGCGCTCGATACGATCGGCGGATTAGCGCGGCCCATGCCGCGTTTCGCCACGTTGCTGGCCCTGCTGGTGATGGCGGCCGTCGGGCTGCCGCCGTTCGGCCTTTTTTCCGGCTACATCGCCATGCTGCTCGATCCGCCGATCACCGTGTCGATCGGCAGCTCCGTGGGACTGACGATCATCTTGCTCACCTGGTTTACAGCGTCATGGTATTTGTACAAACTGATGCAGAGGGTCCTCTTCGGCCCGCACCGCCAGGATCTTCCGTACGAGGATCTGAGGCTCGCCGAAGTCGCCCCCCTGGTGACCGTACTGCTGCTCCTGCTGGCCCTCGGCGTCGCGCCCCGCGGACTGGTCGAGTTTTTCGACGCCCACACACTGACGGCCTGGAACGCCGGATGGAACCCCTAGAAAAGAGCGCACTCTACAACGACGCCCAGCGGATGCAGCTCCGGGCCCTGATTCTGCTCTCGAGCGAGATCATCGCCCAGTATTGGCCGATGCGCACGTTCGTCCATCACAATCCGCTGCACGGACTAGAAGAACTCCATTTCGAGGAGGCCGCGCAGCGGGCTCACCAGGTATTGGGAGGGAAGAGTTATCTGCCGAACGAGGTGTTTCGCGACTATGTCCGCTCGGGCCGGATTCTTCCCCATCAGATCGACGCCGCGCTGAAGGCTCGTGTGCATGACCATCAGATCACGCTGGGGAATCAGAACATCAGTCAGTTCGACGTCCTTCGAGCCCATCTGCTCCAGGGTATCTCGGCTCCTCCTGAAGACGTACTCGACGCGCGGATCGACCGCCGCGCGGATCGAACGGTCATCCTCACGCTCGCGGAGCATTTAAGAGGGGCTCGCGTCGCCCCCTCCACCGGCGAAGCCGGATGGAGCCTCCCCCTCAACGCCGCTTCGCGGCTGGTTCATGCAGATCTCTCCGCGCTCGGGCGACGCTGCACGTTGGCGGCCTGGTGCGATCGCACCCTGGGCACGCAAATCACCGAGCAGATCAACCGGGAAATGATCAAATGGTGTGAAGCCTTTTTGGATGAAGAGCATGCCGCCTGGTCGATGCCCGGCCGGGAGAAAGGCTTCTACGCCGCATGGAAATTTCTGGCTGCACGGGAATGGTCGCCCTGCGGCATTGCCCAGAGTCGCCGGAAAATTGCTCGCCTGCCCGACCATCCGGAGGACGCACTGCTCGAACACCTTGCGGCGCTCGGCATCCCGTCCGAGGCTTGGCAGGACTATCTCGCGTTGCATTTCGCGGCGCTGCCTGGCTGGGCGGGGTTCATCAAGTGGCGTGCTGATCAAACCGACTACGAGTGGCAGAGAGTCTATCCCATCGACCTCGTCCAGTATCTTGCCGCGCGCCTCTGGTACGAGCGCGAGCTGGTGCAGCAGGCTTGCCGGGAGGAACGCGGAATCGATGGGCATGTCGAAGCGATCCGGAGCGTGGCGGCATCGGAGGATGTGCCCAAGGTTGATCGCACGGGCCTCCACAGTCGAGCATCGTCTTGGCGGCTACTGGCCCTGGCAAATGCCTTGGAGATCGCACCCTCTACGCTGATGGACACGACGCCGGAAACACTCAACACGCTCTTGGAGTGGCTGGACGGCTTCCCGGAATCGCACCATGGGCCGGTGTGGTTGAAGGCGTTTGAAACCGGCTATCAGGAACTACTCCTCGAGAAACTCCGGCCGAATCTGTCCAATTCGCCCGCGGCGACAACCGTCCGCCCCCAATCACAGGCGGTCTTTTGCATCGATGTCCGTTCCGAATCGTTCCGGCGCCACCTCGAAGCCGTGGGCGATTACGACACGTTCGGCTTCGCCGGGTTTTTCATCGTCTTCATCCGGTACCAAGCCATGGGCAGCCATCACGACACCGATCAATTTCCGGTGATCATGAAGGCCAAGAATTCCGTGCGCGAAGTGCCCCGACCCTATCAGAGTCGGTTGCTCTCCAGGCACCGGGCCGGGACCAAACTGCTCCACGCGGGCCATGCGCTGGTGCATGATCTCAAGGAGAATGTCGTCACGCCGTATGTCATGGTGGAGTCGCTCGGCTGGTTCTACAGCCTGCCGCTGATCGGGAAGACGGTCTTCGCCGCCTGGTATCAAACGTGGGCCGCCCGACTGCGACGCATCTTTGTACCGTCGGTCGCCACCAGCCTGACCGTGGACAAGCTGTCGCGGGAGGAGGTCACCGAGATGCTGGCCGCCGAGCAGCGCGGGATCATCCGCCGTGCCCTGCAAGAACGGTTCGGCGAACGCGATCTGAATCTCTCGCTCGAGCGGCTGGAGTTTCTGCGTCAACGGGCGTTGGGCGAGACCGATAGCGGTCAACACGCCCCGAAGGGATCGCTCTCATCCGATGAAGAGGCGGCTTTTATCGACGTGCTACGCGCGCAGTATCGGATCAACCATGGTGGGGCCTTTTCGCGTATGGAACGCATCACGCGCATGGGCTTCACCCCCAACGAGCAGGCCTTCACGGTGGAGACCGCGCTCCGGATGATGGGGCTGACTGGGAATTTCGCCCGTCTCGTCCTCTTGTGCGGCCATGGCAGCACGTCGGACAACAATCCGTTCGAAGCGGCGCTCGACTGCGGCGCCTGCGGCGGCAACACGGGCAAGCCGAATGCGCGGGTCTTGGCGGTCATGGCCAACAAGCCGCAGGTGCGCGAGGCGCTGGCGACAAACGGCCTCATCGTTCCCCAGGACACCTATTTTATCGCCGGCCAGCACGACACCACCACAGACGTCGTCGAGCTCTTTGATCTGGAAGATATCCCGCATACCCATCTCAACGACTTGCTGCGCTTGAGCCGCGACCTTGAAGAGGCCGGCCGGTGGAACAGCCGGGAACGGTGCGGTCGATTCCCGGAGATCACATCCGCCCTGTCGCGGGGGCAGGCGGCGCGGGAGACGCGCCGGCGGAGCGGCGATTGGAGCCAGGTCCGGCCGGAGTGGGGGCTGTCCGGCAACGCCGCTTTTATTATCGGGCGTCGCGCGCTCACCCTGGGTGTCGATCTCGGAGGCCGGGCTTTTCTCCATTCGTATGATTATCGGGAAGATGCGACCGGTCGGCTGCTGGAGATTGTGATGACCGGGCCGCAGGTCGTGGGCCAATGGATCAACATGGAGCACCAGTAGTGTCCGGTTAAGAACGGGCTCATGTTGCTAAAACCCTTGCGCTGTGCGGCTTTCCACGATATTCGGCGTGTCTCCGACTTGAACGGCCATCAGCCGATCGGCCAAGCTCCCGGGAGTTCCCTCGCCGGAGAGC
>JACQCD010000032.1 GCA_016201825.1 Nitrospirota bacterium
ACTATCGTAAATTGTTCGCCCAGATGCCCAACGGGGCCGAGTCCCCCGGCCGCGGACGCTATACTGATTAAATCCCCCCATCCCCCCTGTGCAAAACGGAGCAAGGGGGGATCAGCTAAGAAGCGGGGGATTTTCCCAACAGGAGGAATGGCATGGGGAGTCACGTACGCAGTGCATTGAAAGTGACGGTCGTGGCAGTGCTCGGCGCGGCGTTGGCCGCCTGCAGCATTAGCTCGACCGGGGTGGTCAAGGACGACACCACGTTGACCGGCGAAACCGAGCGTCTCGCCGAGGCGGGCACGCGGTACACGGGACCGGAGTACCTGGTCGGTATCCTCACGTTCGACAACAAGACGCCGTCGAAGGTGCAGGGAATCGGCGAGGCCGCCACCACCATCCTGAGAACCCAGCTCGAGTCCGCGGGGTTGAAGGCGATTCTCATGGATGAGGGCGAGCTGGCCGAGCAGAAGAAATTGACCGAGCTCCAGGCCTCGGGCGCCGTGAAGACCGGGAAGAAGCGCGCCAACGAGGGCTTCGACGCGTTGGACTACCGGTTGTCGGGCGCGATCACCGCGTATTCGGAGGTCGAGGAAGGGGTCGACGCCGTCGTGTACCAGAGCAAGTCACGGGTGGCGCGCGTCACCGTGGACTACGCGCTGGTCGACATCGCCACCGGCAGATCCTTGGTCGCCGAGTCGGGCGCGGGGGAATACCGCAAGAAGACGACCGGGGCGCTGGGACTCGGCGCGAAATCATCGTTCGACCCCAACCTGCGCGACGGCGCGCTGCGCGATGCGCTCGCCAAGGCGATGAGCAAGATGATCGCCAAACTCGGCAGCCAGCCGTTCAGCGGGAAGATCGTCATGGTCAATGCCGACTCGATCGTCATCCGCGCCGGCACGCGGTCACACCTCAACGAAGGCACGCAATTGACGGTGTACCATACCGGGCCTGAAATTCGCGACCCCGACAGCGGCGAACTCCTGGGACGCCAGGAATCCAAGATCGGCGTGATCCGACTCACCCAACATCAGAACGAACGGCTCTCCCAAGCATCGGTCGTGTCGGGCCAAGGGTTCCAATCGGGCGACGTCGTCAAGCCCGTCCCGTAACCGGATGGGAGAAGCCGCCCCCCGACGCGAATCCGACTCACCCGCTCCCCGTCCGAAGGACCAGGGTCGAACGGCGATCATGGCATGGCTGGCGGTGCTCGGAACGGCGGGTTTGGTGGCGGGCCTGATCGTGACCGATCTGGTGCGGAAGGCCTCGAACGCACCGCTGCGTCACGCGCTCGCGGATGAGTCGACCTTGTGGCTCTTCCTTCTCGCGGCGGGGGGAGCGGGCCTCTTCCTCTACGGATTCAAGGTCCGCGCGATGCAGCGTAGCAGGCTGCTGAAAAAGTCCATCTGCGGCGTTGCCAGTCGGTCTTGCGTGCTCACGTACGACACGTAGGGGTTCGACATGTCGAACCCCTACTAGGCGCGTAAGACCTCCTGCCGGCCTTGCATCTGGAACTTTTTGAGCAGCCCGCAGGTTTTACCGAGTCTTTCGGTACACTGCTAGCGTCATTTCACAAACTCATCGAATCAACCGAAGCGACGACGTCTCCGGGCCGAGAGACGGCACACCCTCCGTCGCCAACGGCAACAAGTACCGATCGAGGTCGTCCAAGAACCGATCGATGTCTAGCCCCATCCACACCGTCCCTCGAAACGAATTCAGTTGACCCGATGCCCTTTGCCAAAGTGTGCAGGCCGCCGTCGCTTCCTGCATGTGAAGCTTCAACAGCGCGGCCGCCACACCAATCAGCCCTTGGATGAATCGGGCCGGTTCCGAATCAGCAGACTGGGCCCGCCACAACGGCTCCCACGCCTCGTGCGCCTCCCAGAAATACCAGCGATTGAATAGATCGACGCCGCGAAGGTACGCCCCAAGCGACGGCCATTGCTCGGGCGTCCACGGCGGACGCGCGGCGGGACTTAGCTGTCCGAAGCTGTGGCCTTGGGGACTCCGAGTGGGGTGAGGGTGAAGACCGGGGACGAATCGATACGCCGGTAGCGTACGGTCGAGGCCATACCACGGGAGAATCGTAAGAGCCGGCGGATCAGACAACGGTTCCGCTCGCATTCGGAACATCACTCCGCCCCGTGATGATCACTTATGGACCAGGAGAACACGCGTGACCCAGTTCAAGCGCCCTCTTCGGCGCGGACACGGTCATGACCAAGCCGGTTGGCCTCGCGCAACAGGGCCAGCAGCTCGGACTCCACCGGAGGTGGCACAGGAGATGTCTTCAGCCACATCTGTCCATCGGTCGTCTTCACAGGCGATTGACTCCGGGAAGGAATCGGATTATATCTGAGGCCACGTTGTAAAAAAAGACGCCCCTTCCGGACGTCCGGCCTATGTTCGGCATCACCGAGCCACACCGTGCCCAAGGTCATCTACTATGTCGCAACCAGCCTTGATTCTTACATCGCCACCCCGGACGGTGGAGTGGAATGGCTCTCTGCATTTGAGTCAGCGGGAGAGGACTATGGCTATGCTGCGTTCTACGCGTCGGTCGACGCGGTGCTTCTCGGCAGTCGAACTTACAGGCAGTGTCTCACGTTCGGTGAGTGGCCGTATCCGGGCAAGGCGTGTTGGGTGTTTTCACGGCAGCAGATCGAGATCGACCAGCCGAAGGTGACCCTGACGGCTCAGAGCCCCCTTGAAATGATCGCCGAGTTACGTGCACGCGGCCTCCGGCGAGCATGGCTGGTTGGCGGTGGCGAGCTGGCCGCTTCGTTTCGAGCGCACGGACTGATCACTGAGTACATCGTCTCCATCATCCCGGTAATTCTTGGCGCAGGAGTGCCTCTGTTCGCGTCGCCCGGCCCCAAGGAGAATTTGAAACTCGCCGATTCGAAGTCCTATCCGAACGGGGTGACCCAGCTTCGGTATGTGCGCATCACCGATGCCGATACCAACGTCTAGCGTGGTGGGGCCCGCCGCCCTGTGCGCGGTCAGGCGTCGGCCTCAACGCGGTTTCTGCCGCTTCCCTTTGCTCGATAGAGGGCGTGGTCGGCTCTTCGCAGACAATCGTCGATTCGGACTAACGAGCTCTGGAATTCATGGCTGCTCGGTTCACCCGAACCGGACATGGACTCCCGCTGAGACGGCATCTCGTTCATGGCGATAGGGAAAACATGTCTCCTGCCTTGGATACCGACCTACGATCGGCAGAGGTCACCCATGCCGGACGATAGTTCATACGCTCACGTCGAGACCCGGAGCACGCCCCACGGCGACTCGGTCAGCCGGGGGGTCAGGTCGTCGGCCGGCTGCGGGCGGCTCAGATAGTAGCCCTGCGCCACATCGCAGCCAAGCGCCGCGAGCCGGTCCCAGGTCTCCCGCTGTTCCACGCCCTCGGCTACCACCTTCCGACCCAACGTGTGGGCCAACTCGATCGTGGAACGCACGATCACCGCATCGTCCTGGTCCGTGACCATCGACATCACGAACGATTTGTCGATCTTGATCGACTCGACGGGGAGTTTTTTGAGATAGCTCAACGACGAGTAGCCGGTGCCGAAGTCGTCGATCGACAATCGGACCCCCATGGTGTTCAGGCGGGTCAGGATCTCGAGTGCCCGCGCCGGGTCCGCCATGATGGCGCTCTCGGTGATTTCCAGCTCCAATGAACCGGGAGCCACCCCCGCGTGGTGAAGGATCGCCGCGACCTGGTCCGGAAGCCCGGCATCCTTGAGGCTTCGCGCGGAGAGGTTCACGGCCACGCTGATGGCGATGCCCAGGTTGTGCCATACCCGGCACTGGCGCAAAGCGGTGGTCAACACCCAGAGCGTGAGGGGTTTGATCAACCCCGCATGTTCGGCGAGGAGAATGAACTGATCCGGGGGGATGACGCCCCGCTCGGGATGGCGCCACCGAACCAGGGCCTCCACGCCAACCACCCGACCCGTCTTGACGCAGACCTGGGGCTGATAGAGCAGAAACAGTTGGTTGTCGTCGATGGCGTGGCGAAGCGCGCCCATGAGCGCGAGGCGGTCCGGGTGAGAGTGATCGAGGTCTGACGCATACACAAAATACTCATTGCCGGCCTCCTTGGCCACGTGCATGGCCACGTCGGCCCGTTGCATGAGCAGGTCGGCGTCATCGCCGTGGTCGGGATAGACGGCAATGCCGATGCCGGCGCCGACCGTGACGGTCACATCCTCCAGGACAAAGGATTCCTCGAACACGTCCAGAACTTTTTGGGCGACCAAGGCGGCGCCGCGACCGTCGGTGTCCGGGAGGAGCACGCCAAACTCATCGCCCCCGAGGTTGGCAATGAGATCGGGCTCGCGGAGCACCCGCCGCAGACGAGGCCCGACTTGCCGCAAGAGGAGGTCGCCGTTGCGGTGGCCCAACGTGTTGTTGATCTCTTTGAAGTGATTGATATCCAGAAGCAGGAGGGCGACCGCGGTCTGCCCGCGCTGGGCCACGCGAATGGCCTGTTCGAGATGCTCGCGAAAGATCGTCCGATTCGGCAACTGCGTCAAGAGATCGTGCGTGGCCTGGAAGGCCATGGAGTCGGTCTGTTGTTGGAGCGACGTCGCCATGTCATCGAACGCCCTGGCGAGTTGCCCCAGTTCACTCTCGTCGGAGGGGAGGCCCGTGCGCGCCCCCAAGTCTCCGGCGCTCAAGCGTTGAGTGGCCTTGACGAGGGCATTCACGCGGCGGAGAATGAACACGTCGCCTCCCACCCACGCGGCGACCAGCGCCAACGCCCCGACGAGACCCAGCCCGGCGAGGTTGCGGCCCAGCATCCAATTGGCGTTGGCAAGAACGGTCTTGCTCGGGATCCCGATGCTGACATACGCGTATCCGGCCACGGGGACCTCCGAGAGCGGCGTAAACGCCACGAGGCGCTCGACCCCGTCCGGCCCCCGAGCCTCGGTAACTCCCTCGCCCTGCGCCAGCAGCCCCGGCTGGAGGATGCCCGCTTCCGACGCCGATCGTCCCACCCAGTTCTCCGCGTCGGGGTAGCGGACCAGGATCGTTCCGTCACGGTCGATCACGGTGAGGGTGGAACCCGCGGGCAGTTGGGTGTCAGACGCCAGGCGGTTCAGCCACGCCAAATCCAGTGCGGCGAACACGACACCCTGGACGGTTCCCGCGGCATCGAGCACGGGGTAGCCGAAATTGACGGTGGCTTTCTTGGTAATACGGCCGACTTGATAGTCGCCGACTGCAAACTCGCGCGCGGCCACGGCGCGCTGAAAGTAGGCTCGATCAGACGCACTCAGAACACCGCTGAAGGGCAGGGCGCTGCAAAAGGTCGTCCCATCCGCTCGAATGGCGCCCAAGTTGGCATAGAAGGGGTAGCTGCTCAACAGGTCGGCAAAAGCCGCCGTGCACGCGCCGGCCTGGGCGTGACGCACGTCGGGCCGCTTCGCCAGGGCCATGAGGAGCTGGCGCGCTCCCTCGATATAGCGTTGTTGCTGGGAGGAGGCCATCCGCGCGATCCGCAGCGCCTCGTCCTGCACGTGCGCCGCGGCGACCCGGCGCTGTTTCGACGCCGTGTAGATGATCAGGATGAAGGCGGGCGTGACCGCCAACAGGACGAGCAGCACCAAGAGGGTTCGCAAACTCTGGAACGACCATCGGGCCATGGCCATGGCCTCCGACTCTCTTGCCCGTCCGGGCTTGAGGATCTCCCCAAAAAAACAGACAGTTGAAGTCTAGCGTTCGGCCGGGGGCTGTCAATGAAGAACCGCGGACGCGGTCATGTCGCTCATCGGGACGATGACACGTCACCTACCGAAGATCATCTTGAGCGACACCAGGAGGAGAACCCCTCCGAAGACTTTTTCTAACACCACGTTAGAGAGACTTGTCGCCATCTTGGCGCCGAGCAACCCCCCAAAGAAGAAACCGACGCAGAGCACTGCGGCCACGCCCAGATCGACATGGCCCTGCTTGAAGTAGGTCCAGGCGGCCAGAATGCCGATCGGTGGCACCATCATCGCCAGTGTAGTGCCCTGAGCCTGATGTTGCGAAAATCCGAACAAGAAGACCAGAACCGGCACGATCACGATCCCACCGCCAATCCCGATCAGACCACTCATCACGCCGGCCAGCAGCCCAAGGAACAGATACGGCCCCATCGTCACCATATGCCCTGCACTCCTTTCGTGGCCTCCCCCGGGAAGAAAAGGGTACTCTGTGAGCGACCCCCGGGTTCATGGACACTCAAAAATGGAGCAATCGCCCCGTCACGTCCTTTGCACCGAGGAACCGTATCCGTTAACGTGCCGGGGCGATCCGCCACACCGGCCTGCGCATCACCCCGCGCTCCCGGCCGAACGCGGCGAATCAGTCCCGTCCCAGCAGCGGCCGAACACCGTCGCCACCCACAGCGCGGCGAGCGGGGCCACGTGCAGAATCAATCGGTGCAGGACGGTGCCGTCCTCCAGAAAACGGAAGAGACCCGTCGTCGCAAACAGCAGAGCGATTGCCCCCAGATAGACGACGACCGGCCAGAAAAGGAACATCGATTCCACGGTCACCGTTTCGCGGTATCGATAAATGCAGGCGAACGCAAAGAGCGCCCAGAGGATCAGCCAGTTCCCCTCCAGGAAGAACGCCCGGAAAAAGACCCCGGCAATCCTCGACCAGCGATCGAACGGCGGGACGACTGATGACCCGTCCGCGCGGAAACTGGATGAAATTCCGAAATGGAGCTTCACGAGCGTCCACGCGGCCCAGACCAGAACCGGCAACGCAAGATAGATCGACACGGTCGTCCACATCTTTTTCGACGCGAGCTCCGACCTCCGCGCAGCCAACACGACCAGCAGGAGGGCGTTGCACGCCACCAAAATCACGCCATCCGCTCTCGTCCACACGAGCCCTACGGCCAACACGGCCGCCAAGAACAGGTCTCGCCGGTCGTCGGACCATACATAGCGCGTCAGGGCTATGGCGCCCCCTAACGTAAAGTAGGCGAGAGGAAGATCAGTGTAGCCGTCGTGACCATGTTGAAGAAGCAGCGGGAGCCCCCCCCACGAACAGCGTGC
Organism: Nitrospirota bacterium; assembly: GCA_016201825.1. GTDB lineage: Bacteria > Nitrospirota > Nitrospiria > 2-01-FULL-66-17 > 2-01-FULL-66-17 > 2-01-FULL-66-17. Next base: position 7,062 of record JACQCD010000032.1, read on the forward strand.
CGAGCATCGCGGGCCGCGCATCCCACCGCTCACGCAGCGAGCCGTACGCGAGACACAGGAGCGCGAGCACATACCCGGGGAACAGGAGTTTGACCGCGACGTCGTCCCAGGTTCCCACGAACCAGGACACCCAGACCTCCTGTAGCGAGACACCCAATGGATAATCAGGATAATTCAGGCTCCCGTTCCACCCAAACAGCGTGAGCGACGGAATGGCGGCTTCCAAAAAGATCACCTTGGCCTTGAAGCCATAGGTGGCCCACGCATCCCAAAATTGAATCGGTTTGAGAACGGACCTGACCGTCACGATGCCCCAGAGCGTGGCGAGAAGCGTAGCCGCTCCCCACCACAACGGATCGCCGATCACAACCGGACCATGACGGACTGCATGCGGAACCCCCGGCGTTCTGCGCGCCCGCCGCACGCGCCATAGCCACCATCCAGCCGCCGGGCCGGCGATGACGGCCATCCCCGCCGCCGGAGTGAGCGGAACGCCGACCAGAGCCTCCACGCCCATCATCGTCGAGATCCACACCAGCCCCACCCCGTACGCGAATCCGATGCGTTGCGGTCCGTTGAGGCGGGTCAAGAGCGGCGCCGCGGCAAACCCCACCACCCAGACGGCCGTCACGCCCAGAGCGCCCCATGCGATCGTCACCCTGCCGCTCCGAAAAGACAAAAACGCTCCCCCTCGCGGAGCACGACCGATTCGGGCTCAACCTGCCCGCACGGCGGGTGAGACCGTCCAAAGTAGCGCAACCTGAATGGGGACCGACTTCGGACAGTCACCGGATAGAGGTAATACGCGGCCCGCGCGGTCCAGGTCGTGACGACATCGGGGCGATCCCAGTCGATCACGACCTCGACGCTCGCGCGCGGCGGTATGGACCGCACCGCTTCCTGAAGGTCCGTCCATAGCGGCACATAATCGATGGCGGCATACGCCTGCGCGCGCTCCAGCCCGCCGAATCGCGAGAGATCGACGCGGAGCGCCACCACCTGATAGTAGAACGCCAGGCCGACTCCGAGCAGCCACACCGAGCCGACGACTCCCCACGCCGCACGGCGGATCGCCACGCGGAACGCCGACGCGGCATCCCCGGTCAGCATCGCGATCGTCCCCGCCAACAGGACCATTGGGATCAGCACGGTCCACACCGACCGCCCGCCGACGACGGGAGGCGGGAGGGTGTGCATGGCGAAGGGCGCGCTGGCCGCGGACTCCCCCGGCGCGGGCGACCCCAATTCACGGACTGCGGCCCAGACGGAGCCGCCGAGCGGTTCAAACGCGATCGACGTAATCGTGACGGGTTGCGGCGGCACGGACGTGACCAGCACCGCCTCCCGAACGATGGAACGGTCCGCCTTGTCCAGCGCGAGCGGCACGAGGATGTCTTCCATCCCGCCGCCTCCACGCACGTGAAAGGCGCGCGGCTCGCGCCGCGTCCCGGTCTGGGTTTGGACCACCAGCCAAAGCCAGCCCTCCGACGGTTGTCCGGCGGAGAGACGAAGACGCGCACTCTCGTAGGCGCCGGCATCCAGGGCGATCAGACCGCTCGAAATCGAGGCGGGCTCGCTTCGAGGCGTCACCATCAGACCATTCGAAACGCGGAGGACCTGAGCGTTGGGGGAAGCCCATGAAGGGGTAGAAGCCGCACGAAAGTCCCAGGTCGATGGAGGATTGACCAACATAACGGGTTCGGCCCCTCCCCCATAACCGGCCACCGCCACGGCCAGCCCGAGTGAGCAGACGGCGGGGACGAGCTGTGAGAGCCTCGGAAATCTCACCACGTCACGTCCTTTGTGCCCAGGAACCTAGCCGTTGACGTGCCGGAGCACTCGGAGAGTTGCGCATGCACGACAGACACTTCCGCAACCAGTGGTGTCCGGCTACAGACAGGCACATGGGGCCAAAATCTTTGAGGGAAGAAAGCACCGTTGGGGGGGCAAACTTTAATCTTCAACGCCACCGACGCCCCCCACGTGTTATCGTTGATCGCCGCCAGGGGGTTGATGCATTTATATCACATCCCGGGATCAGAGGTAAAGCATCAGGACATGGAACGGTTCTTACCAGCCAAAGCTAAAGATTAAGAGTCTTCGGGAAGTCGTGTGGGTAAATTCGTGGGGTTGATCGGCCTGGAAGCCGCGCCGGTATTGGCTTTCAGGCATTTCAAAGAGGCTTCGGATTTGGCATGATGGTCCCATGCCGACTTCAACGAAGCAAAAGCGTCTGCTGGACGCGTACCGGTTTGCCGGATTTCGACCTCTGGCACCCCTGCGCGGCGTCTTCGGCGATGCACTCGCGCGCGTCGTCACGCTCACCCGACGCTCAAAAAAACAGTCTGCGGGACGTGTGGCCGCGTGGCGTCGGGCTGGTACGACCGCCGCACGCGACGCGTGCGCGACCTGCCCTGCGGGACGTATCGTGTCTATGTCGAGTTCGAGGCGCGGCGCGTGTTTTGCCGACGCTGCCAGGCAGTGAAACGCGAGCGGTTCGCATTCCTGTCGGACAGCCCGTTTTATACCAAACGCTTTGCCTACTATGTGGGCCGACGCTGTCGCAGTGCCACGATCAAGGACGTGGCCAAGGAGTTGCGCCTGGACTGGGACCACGTCAAGGCCCTGGACAACCAGTACATGCGCGCTCAACTGGCGCCGGCCGCCCGGGACCGACGGCGATCGGGATCGATGAGATTTCGATTCGCAGGGGCCATACCTACCGCATTGTGGTCAGTGACCTGATTCGCCACCGACCGATTTGGTTCGGTGGGGAGGATCGCTCGGAGGCGAGCATGGCAGACTTCTACGGCTGGTTGGGCGACAAGAAGAGCCAGCGGATACGCTTGGCGGTAATGGACATGTGGAAGCCGTTTCGCAACGCCACCCGCGCCCATGCGCCGCAGGCGGCGATCCTGTTCGACAAGTTCCACATCATGCGCCACCTGGGCGAGGCGCTCGATCAGATCCGCAAGGCCGAGTACGCGCGCGTGAGCGGCACGCAGCGCCGCTACATCAAGGGCCAGAAGTACACGCTGCTGTCGCGCCGTGAAAACCTGACCTTGGAGGGCCGACAGGCCTTGAAGACGTTGCTGGCCGCGAACAAGCGATTGCACATCGCCTACCTGCTCAAGGAATCCTTCGGCCAACTCTGGAGCTATGAGCGCGAGGGGTGGGCACGGCGGTTCTTCGAGCACTGGCGCGCCTCGCTCAAGTGGCAGCGGCTCAAGCCCTACGAGAAGTTCGCCGAGATGATCGATCGTCATTGGGATGGCATTGCGGCCTACTGCCAGCCCGAGAACAAAGTCTCGCTCGGCTTCGTCGAAGGGCTGAATAACAAGATCCGCGTCATCCAGCGGCGCGCGTACGGCCTTCGTGACGAGGAATATCTGCGGCTCAAGATACTGACTTACATGCTACCCGCTCTCTAAAATGTCCCCAAATCACCCACACGACTTCCTGAAGAGCCCGAAAAGGGCACCCAGCCCCGTTTTCTTACTCGTTGTTTGCTGGAATGAATTTTTCATAAGCCGCGCGGATGACCCTTGGTGCCGGCGGTGTCTCACCATCGTTGACATAGAGCCAGATATCGATCGCAACCATCTCATCGATCGTGAGGCTGATAGGCGGCTGGGAATAGGCAAGAAAGGGGCTCTCTCTGTCATTGGACCCCTCTAACCCGTATCCGGCAACCACAAAACAGGACGGACACACCTTCGATTCGGCTAAGTACTCCAAAGCGCTTGTGGAACGCCCGCTTCCCGGAAACGATTCGGTTTGAACCGTGTCCGGATGAAGGTATCTTGGATCTTTGAGGCGTTCAGCAGCTCTCTGAGAGATATGGTAAAGATTGGGCGCTCTGGCATCGGGGCCACTCTTCTCGAAACTATGACAGAGCGGGCACAGTCCGTAACCCACACCTCGGCCTGTCCTTCCATCTGGCCCAAAGATGACCCATTCCCCAACCTCAGCCCACTCTACGACGCTCATCGAGTCGAGATTTTTCTTGGTTAAGGTGACCGCCAGTGAGGAGGACTCTTCTAGCCCCATTAGATGTGCCGTTTGGAAGCGACCCCTTGCATTGTCACCATTCAAAACCGCCAAGAGCGGGGCAACCACCTGTGGAGGATCCTTCATTTTCGCCAGACTGCCTGCGGCAAACAACCGAACGGCTGGAGACTCGTCGTCGAGTTTCTTGATCATCGGCCCGATCATTCTAGGATCTTCGAATCGCATTAACGCTTTAATAACGCTGATACGAACGTCTTCAGCTTGGTCATCTAACGCATCGATGAGAGGTGTGATGGCCACGGCCGCTTTCATTCTCCCCAAGGAGAATGCCGCCAACTCCCGCACGCGGCTGTTTTCATCCTTGAGCGCGGAGATAAGGAGATTTGTCGTCCGGCTATCTGACAGTTCACTTAATGCGACAGATGCCCAATAGCGCACTACCAAGTTTTCATCTCGTAGTGCGGCAACCAGAGGCTTCGCCGCGCGGCTATCATGGAGCTTCCGGAGCGCCCGCACTGCTGCTTGGCGCGATCTGGGGTCGGGGTCGCTGTTGGCTAACTCCCGGACGGCCGACTCGATTTCTTCTGTATTCGAACCCTGCACGGATTTAACAGCCGCTGTCATGCAGGCGGCTGCGCTGATCGTTAAAACAGAACAGACAAGCAGAAATAGAACTCGCGTCATGGGTGTTGCCTCCGCAGCAAGTAGACGAGACAATGGCAAGGGGTCACCATCTGTTCCGTTTTCTTGTTTCGTTTTCCTATTTGGGATGAGGAGCACCTCAAGCTCAAGCTCAAGCTCAAGCTCAAGCTCAAGCTCAAGATCGTGGCCACGTTCCTTCATCCATTTCCTCGGAGTGCGGAAAAGGTTTCGCCGGTCTCTACTCCGAAAATAGCCTTGGGGGCTGTACGAGTTCCGAGACATCTGACCTTCAGGTCTGACAACCATCAAGCCCCTGATCCAGGGGTCTCAAACCTCGCGCCTTACGGAATCTGCAGGATCGCGGCCTTGGTGGCGTCGATGAGGGGGGCGGGGTAGAGGCCGAGGAAGAGGACGGCGATGGTCGTGATGACCAGCGCGAGCGAGGTGGCGGGTGAGGTCGCGAGGTCGAAGTCGCCGCTGGGTTCGCGCATGTACATCACCATGACCACACGCAGGTAGTAATAGGCGGAGACGGCGGAGAGCAGGACGCCGACCACCGCCAGCCACACCATCCCCGCTTCGACGGCGCCCATGAAGAGGTAGAACTTCGCCACGAAGCCCGCGGTGGGCGGAATGCCCGCGAGGGAGAACATGAAGATGAGCATGATCACCGCGGCCACCGGGTTCTTCTTCGCCAGGCCGGTGAAGTCGGAAATCTCCTCCCCACGCATTCCGCCTTTGCGGAGCAGGATGACCACGCCGAAGGCGCCGAGGTTCATCAGCGCGTAGATCATCAAGTACAGCATCAGGCTCATCGTGCCCAGACCGCCGCCGACGATGATCCCGATCAGCGCGTAGCCCGCGTGGGCGATCGAAGAGTAGGCCAACATGCGCTTGATGTTGGTCTGGACGATCGCCACCACGTTACCCAAGATCATCGTCGCGACCGCAACCGTCACCAAAATCGGCTGCCAGTGGGGCTTCAGCCCTCCGAGGGCTTCGGCAAAGACGCGCAGGAAGACCGCGAAGCTCGCGGCCTTCGGGGCCACCGACATGAAGGCCGTCACCGGGGTGGGCGAGCCCTCGTAGACGTCGGGGGTCCACATGTGGAACGGCACCGCCGCCACCTTGAACCCGAACCCGACCACCAGAAATCCCATGCTCACCAGCAGGCCCGGGTTGTCGAGGGGGTTCGCGGCAAAGAAGGTCCCGAGGGCCTTGAGGTTCGTCGTGCCCGCGATACCATAGAGGATCGAAATCCCATAGAGCAGGATCGCGGAGGAGAACGACCCGAGAATCAGATACTTCGCGGAGGCTTCGATCGACCGGCTCTCGGATCGCTTAAAACCCGCCATCGTGTAGAGCGAGATCGAGAGCAGCTCCAACCCGAGGTAGACCATGATCAGGTCGCCCGCCGACACCATGACCATCATGCCCGCGGTGGAGAGCAGGACGAAGCCGTAATACTCGCCCAGGTGGATCTTCTCGATCTCCAGGTACGTCATCGACAGCAGGATCGTCAGCGCCCCGGCCAGATAGACGAGCATCTTAAAGTACGTCGCGTAGGGGTCGAGCGTGAACATCCCGAAGAAGACATCGGCCTCCACGTTCGCCAGCTTCCAGCTCCCGTAGCACGCAACGATGAGGATCCCGACCGCGAAGTAGCCGAGCTTGTCCTTCTGGTCCCTGGGAATCACCAGATCGAACAGCAGGAGCGCGCAGGCGCCGATCGTAAGCACGATCTCAGGCGCGATGGCGACTAGTTGAATCCAGGAAAAATTCATAATACCTCGATTGGCTAGGAATCTAGCCAGTATTCTGCCGGGTGTCTGTCCGAGTATTCGGGTGGTGGAACCTGTTCAGGGATGGCCAGATGCAAGACGCTCCGGTTGGGAAATCGCCATTGGCATTGCCTTGCGCGCCTGGTAGGGGTTCGACATGTCGAACCCCTACGCGTCGTACGTGAGCACGCAAGGCCGACTGACAACGCCGCAGATGGCCGTTGCTTCGCGATGCAGAAACCGCATTCATGGACAGGCTCCCTAAGACAAGAACGCCGACCGCACGAAACCCCAAATCTCCGACCACGACAGCGCCGCCAGCGCGCCGCCGTTGCCCTGAGTCTGCTCGATCAGGTGATTGACCGAGACGTGCAGCACGTCGAGCAGCGGGCCGGGGTAGATCCCGATCCAGAATACCGCGAGAACCAGCGGGACGACGGTCGCGAGTTCCCTCAAATTCAGATCGGGGTGGCGGCCGTTCTTGGGGTTGGCTTCCCCAAACACCACGCGCTGCACCATCCACAACATGTAGACCGCGGCGAGAATGACGCCGAGCGACGCGACCACCGCGTACGCCGGTCGCGCGATGAAGGCGCCCAGCAAGACCAAAAACTCCCCAACGAAGCTGTTGGTCCCGGGCAGCCCCAACGAGGAGAGCGAAAAGATCACCAGCATCGTGGCAAAGATCGGCATCGTCTTGGCCAAGCCCCCGTAATCCGCGATCTGGCGACTATGCGTGCGGTCGTAGACCAGGCCGACGCAGAGGAAGAGGGCGCCGGTGGTAATCCCGTGGTTGATCATTTGGAGCATCGCGCCTTCGATCCCCTGCACGGTGAAGACGAATATGCCGAGCGTGACGAACCCCATGTGGCTCACGCTCGAATACGCGATGAGCTTTTTCAGGTCCGTCTGGGCCAGCGCCATGTAGGCGCCGTAGATGATCCCGACCACCGAGAGGGCGAGGATCAGCGGAGTGAACAGCGCCGACGCCTCGGGGAGCATCGGCAGGCAGAATCGAATAAACCCGTAGCCCCCCATTTTCAGGAGGACGCTGGCCAGAATCACGCTGCCCGCGGTGGGCGCCTCGACGTGGGCGTCGGGCAGCCAGGTGTGGAACGGGAACATCGGCACCTTGACCGCGAACGCCAGGAAGAACGCGAGAAACACCCAGAACTGGAACACCGCGGGGTAGGACTGGCCCATCAGGTCGGGAATCGAGAAGGTGTGGCCGCCCGCGACGTACAGCGCGATCATCGCGACCAAGAGCAGTAACGAGCCCACGAGGGTATAGAGGAAGAATTTGATCGCGGCGTAGATCCGGTTCGGTCCTCCCCACACCCCGATGATCAGGTACATCGGGATCAGCATCGCTTCCCAGAACACGTAGAAGAGGACGAAGTCCAGCGCGACGAAGACCCCGAGCATCGCGGTCTCCATCAACAGGACGGCCATCATGAATTCCTTGACCCGCTTGTCGATCGCGTGCCAGGAGCAGAGCACGACGATCGGCGACAAACACGTGGTCAACAGCACGAGGAGCAGGCTGATGCCGTCCACCCCCACCGCATAGTGGATGTTGAACGTCGGGATCCAGTCGTACTCTTCGATGAATTGAAACGCGTGTGTCCCGCGGTCGAAGCCGGTCCAGAGCGGGAGCGAGGCCGCGAGCGTGGCGAGTGTCGTCCCGAGCGCCAGCCACCGCGCGGCGTCGGCGCTCCGCAGGGCCAAGGCCGCCAACGCACCGGCGAGCGGCAGGAAGACCACGAGCGACAGCAGGGGAGCGCCCGCCTCAGTCATACGCCACGCCTTGCACTCGAACCGATGAAGTCCCGCCGATAGTCATGATCCCCCACTCATCCCAACAGGTACAGGCCGACCATCAGGACCGCGCCCAGCGCCATGAAGAGCGCGTAGTGTTGGAGCTGCCCGCTCTGCATCACGCGCAAGGCCGCGCCCCACGCCTGGGTGACCCGGCCCACCCCGTTCACCGCGCCGTCGATGATGAGTACGTCGACGCCACGCCAGAGCCCGCGAGCCAGTGCGACGGTCGGTCGGACGATGATCGCGTCGTACAGCTCATCCACATACCACTTATTGAACGAGAGCCGATACAAACCGGCCGCGGACGCCGCGACGCGCGCGGGCAATCCCGGCGAACGGACATAGAACAGATACGCCAAGGCAATCCCGCCAGCCGCCGCGGCGACCGAGACCAGCATCAGGACATACTCCATCGCGTGGTCCTCGGCGGGAGCGGCCGCCTCGTGGGCCGCGAGCACCGGAGCCAGGAACGGACTGATCGCGTTCAGGCCCTCCGCCGGAATCCCGACCCAGCCCGCCGTCAGGGACAGGAACGCCAGGACCATGAGGGGGATCGTGATGACCGCGGGGGATTCGTGCAGGTGGTGCGCGGCCTCTTTGGACACGCGCGACCGGCCGTGGAAGATGGAAAAGACCAGACGGAAACTGTAAAACGCGGTCAAGAACGCCGTGACGAGCCCGATTCCCCAGAGCGCGACACCGGCGCCTCCGGCCGAGAAGGCCTGCCAGAGAATCTCGTCCTTGGAGAAAAATCCCGCGAACGGGGGAATCCCGGACAGGGCGATCGCCCCAGCCAGGAACGTCCAGTACGTGATCGGCATGGCGGATTTGAGCCCGCCCATCCGTCGGAGGTCTTGCTCGCCCGAGAGCGCGTGGATCACGCTGCCGCAGCCCAGGAACAGGAGCGCCTTGAACGCGCCGTGGGTGAGCAGGTGAAAGATTCCGGCGGCGTAGGCGCCCACGCCGCACGCCATCATCATGTAGCCGAGTTGGCTGACGGTGGAGTACGCGACGACGCGCTTGATGTCGTTCTGCGTGAGCGCGATCGTGGCGGCGAAGATCGCGGTCACGGCCCCGGTCCACGCCACGACGTCCATCGCGACCGGCGAGAGATTGAAGATCGGATTGAGGCGCGCGACCAGGAACACCCCCGCGGTGACCATCGTGGCCGCGTGGATCAGGGCGGAGATCGGGGTCGGGCCCTCCATCGCGTCGGGCAGCCAGGTGTGCAACGGGAGTTGGGCCGACTTGCCGACCGCACCCACGAAGAGCAGGAGCGCGATGAGCGTGATCACGTCGACCGACCAGTCGCCCCCCGCCCACGCCAGCAGATTGATCGCTTGCCCCACGTGCCCCGGCGCGGCGGAAAACGCGGTCTGGTAATCCAACGACCCGAACGTGACGAACGCGAGCAAAATGCCCAACCCGAACCCGAAATCGCCGATGCGGTTGACCACGAACGCTTTGGTCGCCGCGTTGCACGCGGATTTTCGCTCGTACCAGTGCGCGATCAAGAGATACGAGCAGAGGCCGACCGCCTCCCAGAACACGTAGAGTTGGAGGAAGTTGTCGGCCATGACCAGCATGAGCATCGAGAACGTGAACAGCGCGATGTACGCGAAAAACCGCGCGTACCCCTTGTCCCCGTGCAAGTACCCGACGGTGTAGAGGTGGACCAGCGTGCTGACCGTGGTGACGAGGAGCAGCATCACGGCGGTGAGCTGGTCGACGTAGAGCGAGATGTTGACGTTGAGCGAACCGGACCCGATCCAGCGGTAGAGGGTGACGTGGATCGGCGCACCGCCAGCCACCTCCAGGAACGCCGCGATCGACAAGACCCACGACAAGCCCACGGCGGGAACGGCGACCCAGTGGGCGCGTTCCTTCAGCCAGCGGCCGAAGAGACCGGCGATCAAAAAGGCGAGGAACGGGAGGAGCGGGATCAGGACGATGGACGACATCAGCGGAGCCCCGTCACCATTTCATCAAGCTGATGTCCTCGACGTTGATCGTCGAGCGGTTGCGGTAGAGGGCGATGATGATCGCTAGACCGACGGCGACCTCGGCGGCCGCCACCGTCATCACGAAGAAGACGAAGACCTGGCCGGTGACGTCCTGCAGGTAGTGCGAGAACGCCACGAAGTTGATGTTGGCGGCGTTGAGCATCAGCTCGATCGAGAGGAGAATGATGATGATGTTCTTCCGGATCAGGACGCCCACGATGCCGATCCCGAACAGGACCGCACCGAGGGTCAGATAGTACGAGAGCGGTACCATCAGCGCGGCACCACGCGCTTGGCGAGAATGATCGCCCCGACCATCGCAACCAGGAGGATCAGCGAAGCCACTTCGAAAGGCAAAAGGTACGTGGTGAACAGGGCCATCCCCACCGCTTCGGTGTTGCCGACCGACTGGAGATGCGCCGGGGTGAACGGGCCGATCCCGGCTCGAAACGTCGTGCGAAAAAAGATCAGCGCCAGCTCGGTCAGGATGACCACGCCCAGAAACGCCCCCACGAGGTATTGCCGGTGGTAGCGCTCCTCCCGCTTGAGGTTTAAGAGCATCACCACGAAGAGGTAGAGCACGAGGATCGCACCCGCGTACACCAAGATCTGCACCGCGGCGATGAACTCGGCGTTCAGCAACACGAAGATCCCGGCGACGTGGAAGAACGTCACCAGCAGCGAGATCGCGCTGTAGATCGGGTTGCGCAAGGTCACGACCAGAGTGGCCGTGCCCACGATGACGCCGCCGAAGTAAAAAAACAGGAGCGGCGCCATCAGGGTTTCTCGGCCTGCTTGGGGTACGCCTTGGCTTTCACGGCGGTGAGATACCAATCCCCCTCGATCGAGCCCCGGTACTCGGGTTTCTTGCCGCGCAGGGGGAAGTTTCGGTCGCCGATGGCCAGCAACTGGTCTTTGTCCAAGAACAGCGTGCGCTTATTCTCGGACGCCCATTCGTACTCTTTGGTCATGGCCAGGGCGTCGACCGGGCAGGCGTCGACGCAGAACCCGCAGAACACGCACCGCGTCACGTCGAACGTGTACGTCTTTGCGTACCGGTTGAGCGGCCGCCCCGGCTCCTCCGCGCTCACGACCTTGATGACATTGGACGGGCACGCGATCTCGCAGAGCGCGCAGCCCACACACCGCTCGGTCCCGTCATCGTACTTGAGCAGCGACATGATCCCGCGGTATCCGTCGGGCAGCATCGGCTTGGTGTGCGGGTACTGCTGGGTGATCGATTTTTCGAACAGGTGCTTGAACGTCAGGCCGAGGCCTTTGACGATCTCGCCGAAGAAGACCTTATTTAATGCAGCCGAAAGCGACATGGCGGTTCCCTAGGAATATGTCCAAATGTCGGCATGGCGGAGCCTGGTCAGGAGTGGCCAGATGCAAGGCGGAGGGAGACCTTGCGCGCGGAGCGTACTGGTTCGTACGTGAGCACGCAAGGCCGACCGACAACGCAGCTCTAGCGTGACGGACGAATGCTGCTTCCCGAGATGGCCACTCATGGACAGGCTCCTAGTTCATCCAGAAATACTGCGCGATCGACGTGATCACGATATTGGCCAAGACCAGCGGGATCATCACCTTCCACCCAAACGTCATCAATTGGTCATACCGCAACCGGGGCAACGTCGCCCGGATCCAGAAAAAGCCGAAGAGAAACACGTAGACCTTGAGGAGAAACCAGATGATGCCGGGGACGAAATCGAGGAACGGAAACGGCGCGTGCCAGCCGCCTAAAAAGACGATCGTGGCAATGCACGACACCAGGATCATGTTCGCGTACTCGGCGAGGAAGAAGAACGCGAACCGCATCCCGCTGTACTCGGTGAAGAACCCCGCCACCAGCTCGCTCTCGGCCTCCGGGAGGTCGAAGGGCAAGCGGTTGGTCTCGGCCACCGCGGCAATGCCATAGAGCACCAACGCCACGATCTGCGGGAAGGGCAGGGCGAACGCATACCAGTGCCAGAACCCGCCCGCCTGGGCCTGAGCGATCTTCACCAGCGACAACGAGCCCGCCATGAGCAGGACGCCGACCAGCGACATCCCGAGCGCGAGTTCGTAGCTGATGACCTGCGCGGCCGAGCGCAAACCGCCCAGCAGCGAGTACTTGCTGTTCGACGCCCAGCCACCAAGCAGAACCCCGTAGGCCCCCACCGACGACAACGCGAGCACGTAGAGGATCCCGATGTTGAGATCGGTGACAAACGGCCGGAACGTCACGTCGCCGATCCATGGGAGAGGGATCGTCAGTTGCCCGTCGCCCCACGGGACCACGGCGAACCCGATGAGGGCGGGGATCAACGACAGAATCGGCGCCAGACTGAAGATGATCTTGTTGGCGCCGCTGGGGATGATGTCTTCCTTCATGAAGAGCTTCAACCCGTCGGCCAGCGGCTGCAGCAGGCCGTGGTATCCCACCTCCATCGGTCCCATGCGATCCTGCATCCACCCCAAGACCTTCCGCTCGAGGTAGGTCAGGTACGCCACGTGGAGCAGGACCGTGACCATCACGACCCCGATCGTGCCCAAGATCACCACCAGTTGCCCGATTGCTTCCATCAAACCTTCTCCCAACATCGTGACATCACAGAGAGGGGCACCCCCGCCTCACGCTCCGGCCGTCTTGTCGATCGCCACCGCCGTCTCGCGAAAGATCGGCACCTTGGTCGCCGGATCGACCTCGATCGGGACGAGGTCGCGCACCGCCTCGGCGTAGTGCTCCGGGAACAAGACCTGCCCGGGCCTCGCCTTCGGGCTGATCCGGACGGTCACGCTCGCCGCGCCGTGCGCCGACCACACCCGCACCGTGGCCCCATTGGCGACGCCCAACTTGACCGCGTCGTCGGGGTGCACGAGCAGCTTGCCCTGGTGCGGCACCTTGGCGAGCGCGGCCGATCGCGCGGTCAGCGCCCCCGCTCGGAACAGCGATTGAACCAGGGTCAACTGAAACGGATACTCGGCCGACATCACCCGCGCCGGGGGCGGCGTGAACCGCCGCTCGACGTCGCGCTCGAACCCGCCCGACACGTACTGGGCCAGCGTCGCGGCGACCACCGCGCCGGGGTGCACGCTCGCGCCCTTGGGCGCCATCGCGGGCGCCACGCGCGCCGCCTCCATGAGAATCTCGCGGGCGCCGGCATAGTCCAGGGGATAGCCCATCGACCGCGCGAGGTCGGAAAAGATGGTCGTGTCGGCCTCCGCCTCGCCGACGAGATCCAACGCCTGCTTGCCCTTTTGAACCCGGCCCTCGTGGTTCGTCCAGCTCGCCTCTTTTTCCGCGAAGCTCGCCGCCGGGAGACACACGTGGGCAACCTCGGCCGACGGGCCGCGGAACACGTCCTGGCAGACAAGGAGCTCGAGTTTGGCCAACGCCTCCCGGACCCTGGCCGATGCCGGCAGGTGGGCGAAGGGGTCTTCCCCGACGAGGTACAGCGCTTTCAGCGTGCCGGCTCGCGCCTGCTCCAGCATCTCCATCGCGGTCCAGCCGGTCCCCGCGGGCAACTCGTCCTGCCACGCCGCCGCAAGACGCTGGCGCGCGGCGCCGTCCGTCGCCAAGGTCAGGCCGGGGAGGTAGTCGGGCGCCACGCCCAACTCGACCGCTCCCTGTTCGTTGGATTCGCCGCTAAGCGGATTGAGGCCGCAGCCGGGCGCGTTCAACTTGCCGGCGAGAATCGCGAGATCCGCGATCAAGCGGATCGTGTCGCCCGCGCCGCGCGACCGGATGACGTCCTGACCGAAGAGAATCACCGCCCGCTGCGCGTCCGCGTACACACCCGCCGCCGTCTCCATCGCCTGGCGCGGGACCCCCGCGCGCGCCGCCAGGTCGTCCCACGAGAGACGACCCGCCAGGGCCGAGAGTCGCTGCACGTAACTCGGGGCCGAGGCCGAGAGCCTGGAATCGATCCGACCCGACTCCACCAGCGCCTTGATGAGGCCCAGCACCGCCGCCCGTTCTTGGCCCGGCGCGGTGGTGAGCGGGTGCGTCGCGCGGTTCACGAGATTGCTGACGAACGCGCCGTGATTGGCCCCGTAACGACCGATCGTGACGAGCGTGGCGCCGTGCGCGCGCACCGCGTTCTTCACGCGATAGGACACGATCGGGTTCGTCTCGGTGAGATCGGCGCCGATCACCACCAGCGCCTGCGCCCGTTCGACGTCTTCGTAGGACGCGGTCATCCGCCCATGCCCGACGACGTCGCGCAGCGCCGCCACCGTGTTGTGGTGCCCATAGCGGGCGGTACTATCCACGTTCGGGCTGCCCATCACCAGGCGCATGAACTTCTGGAAGAGGTAGAGATCCTCGTTGGGCGCCTGCGCCGAGATGATCCCGCCGATCGCGCTTCCGCCGTGCTGCGTTTTGATCGCCGCGAACCGGCTGGCCACCAGCGCCGTCGCTTCGAACCACGACGTCTCGACGAGCCCCTGGGCTTTACGAACGAGGGGCTTCATCACCCGGTCGGTCCGGTTGATCACGTCGAAGCCGAAATAGCCCTTGGCGCAGAGGTCGCCGTTGTTGCGGCCGCGTCCCGCGTCGGACGTGATCCGGAGCACGACGTTGTCGCGGCTTTCGACTTTGAGCCGGCACCCGTCGGCACAGTGCGGGCAGATCGTATCGATTTTTTTGAGTTGCCACGGCCGGTAGTCGTACATCGCCACCCGGCTGGTGAGCGCCCCCACCGGACAGATCTGGATGCACCCGCCGCAGAATTCGCAGTCCAACTCCTTGTTCACCAGCCCGCCGATCTGCAGCAAGCTCCCGCGATCGCGCGAGCCCAGCGCGCGCGAGTCGACGATCTCGTCGCAGTAGCGAACGCACCGCAAGCACTGCACGCAGCGCGTCATCTCCTTGTCGATCAACGGGCCGAAGTACTCTTTCTCGAAGAAGCGCTTCGCCTCCCCGAATTGACTGTAGTTCGGCGTGTGCGCGTGGGCCTCATCCTGGAGCTGGCACTCCCCACCCTTGTCGCAGATGGGGCAATCGAGGGGGTGGTTGGCCAAGATGAACTCCAACACCCCCGCCCGCGCCTCGGACACCTTGGGTGAATTGGTGGACACCACCATCCCCTCCGCCGCCGGCATGTTGCAGGAGGTCTGCAGCTTGGGCGCCTTCTCGATCTCCACCAAGCACATCCGGCAGTTCGCGTCCGGCTTGAGTTTGGGGTGGTAGCAGAAGTGCGGCACGTCGATCCCGGCCTGCTTGGCGGCCTCGATCAGCAGCGTGCCCTTCTCGACGGTCACGGCCTGGCCGTTGATGGTCAGCGTCACCGTGTTGGTTGCGACCGCGGTCTGTGTCGTCACTGTTGCACCCTCACTCCCCTCACCGCGCGGCAAGGGCCGCTACACCATCACCGATCGGACAGCGGTGTTCCCGAATGTGCGCTTCGTATTCGTCTCGAAAATGTTTGAGCGTGCTCAGGATCGGCGCAACCTCGGCATCGCCGAACGCGCAGACCGTCTTCCCCGCGATGTTGCCGCAGAGGCGCTCCAACTGCGCCAGATCCTCGGGACGCCCCTCGCCGTGCTCGATCCGCTCCAGGATGTGGTAGAGCCAGGCGCTGCCCTCGCGGCACGGCGTGCACTTCCCGCACGATTCGTGGTGGAAGAACCCCAACAAGTTGTACGCGGCCCACACCATGCAGGTGGTCTCATCCATCACAGTCACGCCGCCCGACCCCAACATCGAGCCGGCCTGCGCGATCGATTCAAAATCCAATTTGACGTCCAAGTGCTCCGGCGTGAAGAACGCGGCGGACGCGCCCCCGGGAATGATGGCCTTGATCCGGTGGCCGTCGCGCACCCCCCCCGCGTGCTCGTCGATGAGCTCCCGCAGCGAGATCCCGAGCGGGACTTCGTAGTTGCCGGGCCGCTTCACGTGGCCGCCGACCGAGAAGATCCGCATCCCGGGGCTTTTCGGCGTGCCGATCGCGGCGTACCATTCGGGGCCGCGATTGATAATGTGCGGGAGGTTCGACACGGTCTCCACATTGTTGACCACGGTCGGCTTTTGATACAAGCCGTTGATCGCGGGGAACGGCGGCTTGGCGCGCGGCAGGCCGCGCTTGCCCTCGATCGACTCCAGCAGCGCCGTTTCCTCGCCGCAGATGTACGCGCCGGCCCCCCGGTGGACCCAGATCTCGATCCCGATCCCGCTGCCGAACACGTCCTTCCCGATGTAGCCCTTGGCCCGCGCCTCGGCAATCGCCCGTTCGAGGATCTTCGCACCGAGCGCAAACTCTCCCCGGATATAAATGTAGACGACCTTGGCGCCGATCGCGTACGCGGCAATCAAGGTACCTTCGAGCATCTGGTGGGGATCGCGGTCGATGAGCTGGCGGTCCTTGAACGTGCCCGGCTCGCTCTCATCGGCGTTCACGCAGAGGTACTTGGTCAGCGTCGGATCCTTGGGGATGAACCCCCACTTCGTGCCGGTGGGAAATCCCGCGCCGCCCCGCCCCCGCAGCCCCGACTTCTTGACGATCTCGATGACCTGCTCGGGCTTGTACTCCTTCAGCACCTTGCGAATCGCCCGATACCCGCCCGCGCGTTCGTAGGCCGCGAGGTCGCCGGTGTATCCCGGCGTCTCCATGTTTTTGAGAAGAATTTTTTCGTAGTTCACCAATTCTCTTTCTCGCTCTCTCACATCCCTCTCCCGACCAGGGAGAGGGCGGGGGTGAGGGTCGTCCAGGGCCTTTCGCCGCGGATGCCTTCCCCTCACCCTTCCCTCTCCCCCTTCACGGGGGAGAGGAGATTAGAAGGGGAATCAGGAACGGTCCCGACGCCAATGGTGACCGTCCTTCTCGCCGTAGATCGGCCAGGATGCGGTCGATCTTCTCACCGGTCAGGTATTCGTAATAGTCATCGTTGATCTGCATCATCGGCCCCGCGCCGCACGCCGCCAGACATTCGACCGTCTTCAGCGAGAACAGCCCGTCGGGCGTGGTCTCGCCCGCCTTGATGCCCAGCGTCTGCTCCAGATACCGAACCAGGCCGTCGGCGCCCACCAGCGCACACGAGAGCGTGCGACAGACCTGGATCACGTGTTTCCCCAGCGGCTGGAGCGAGAACATCGTATAGAACGTCGCGGTCTCGTACACCTGGACCGGCGTCTGTTCCAGCAGCACGGCGATCTCGCCCATCGCCTCTTCGGTCACGTACCCCCGCTCCTCCTGCGCGACCCGCAGCGCCGCCAGCATGACGGAATGCTTGTCGGGGTACCGGGGGAAGAGGTCGACGATGCGTGATTTCGCGGATTCAGAGAGCATAAGACATTCGCCTTCGTAGGGGCGCACGGCCGTGCGCCCTCCCCCACGTCAACCGGATCACCGGTCGCACTCCCCCATCACGACGTCGTATGTCCCGAAGATCGTGACGATGTCGGCGATCAGGTAGCCCCGCGCCATGTGGTCGAACGCGCCCAGGTGCACGAAGGAAGGCGAGCGGATTTTCAGGCGATAGGGATGGTTGCCGCCGTCGCTGTTGATGTAGAAGCCCAGTTCACCCTTTGGGGCCTCGGTGGCGCAATAGATCTCGCCCTTCGGCGGGCGGATGCCCTCGCACGCCATCTTAAAATGATGGATCAGGCTCTCCATGTCCACCATCACCCGCTCTTTGGCGGGGAAGGTAATGCCGGGCACGTCGATCGAGACCGGCCCCTCGGGGAGTTTGTCCAGGCACTGACTGACGATGCGCGCGCTCTGACGGATCTCCTCGAGACGGATGTAATACCGATCGTAGGTGTCGCCGTTCTTCCCCAGCGGGACGTCCCACTCGACGTCGGCGTACGCGGCGTAGGGCTCGGCCTTTCGCACGTCGTAGTTGACCCCAGACCCGCGCAGCGTCGGGCCGGTCAGGCTGTAGGAGACCGCGTCCTCGGCCGAGATGACCGCCACGCCCTTGGTCCGCGCCAGCCAGATCCGGTTCGTCTCGAGCAACGTGTTGTATTCGATGATCTTGTCGGGAAAGGCCTTCAAGAACGCCCGCAGCGCCGCGATGATGTCGGGGGTGAGATCATCGCTCACGCCCCCGACCTTATAGTAGCTATAGGTCAGGCGCGCCCCGCAGAGCTTCTCGAAGAGTTCGATGAGGATTTCGCGCTCGCGGAACGTGTAGAAGAACACGGTCATCGCGCCGATGTCGAGGGCCTGCGTCCCCAGCCAGAACAGATGGCCCGAAATCCGCTGCAGCTCCGCGACAATGGTCCGGACGTACTCGGCCCGGGGCGGCACTTGTACGCCCAAGAGTTTCTCGACCGCGCGCACGTAGGCGAAATTGTTGGTCATCGCGCAGACGTAATCCAAGCGGTCGGTGAGGGTGACGATCTGTTGGTAGGTCTTCCCCTCCGCCAGTTTTTCCGTCCCGCGGTGCAGGTACCCCAGGTGCGGCGTGGCTTTGAGGATCCGTTCGCCCTCGAGGTCGAGCACCACCCGCAAGACCCCGTGGGTGCTCGGGTGCTGGGGGCCCATGTTGAGCAACAGCTCTTCGGTGCGCAGGACGGCCGCATCGCCGTCGTTCGCATCGGGAACGTGCTCGATGACGCCGAATTCGTCGGTGGAGGACCGCTTCGTCGTCGGGGTGGGCACGTGGTTCATCGCGTGCGCGTCTCGCCCGGCAAACGGGTGATGGTGGTCGCGATCACGAGACGGGACCCTCGGTGGTGGGCAGAAATTCGAACGTGCTGCGCCAGCCCCGCCCTTCGGTCGGATAATCCTTGCGGAGGGGGAATCCGTCGAAGTCGTCGGTGAGCAGGATGCGGCGGAGGTCGGGATGATTGACGAACTCGATCCCCATCAGATCGTACACTTCCCGTTCCATGAAATTCGCGCCCGCCCACACCGACGTGACCGATGCGATGCGGCAGTCCTCTTCGCTCACCCGCGCCTTGAGCCGCACGCGGTGATGCTTGTCGATCGAGTACAGATGATAGTTCACCTCGAACCGCTCCTCGGCGTCGGGATGATCGACCGAGCTGACGTCGGACAGAAAATCGAACGACCACTCCGGATCGTCCCGCAACGCGCGGCAGACCTCGACGATCCGATCGTTCCGCACGGAGACCGTCAGCTCGCCAAAAGCTTCCTTGACACCAATGACCGCGTCGGGAAACCGCTCCCGGAAGGACTGGGCCGGAGGATGCATGGGCTAGGCTTTAATGAGGACTTTGCGCTGCATGATCTTCTCCTGCAGCTTCAAAATCCCGTCGAACAGCGCCTCGGGCCGCGGGGGGCAGCCCGGCACGTAGATATCGACCGGCACGATCTGGTCGACGCCCTGCACGACCGAATAGCTGTTGTAGATGTTGCCCGACGTCGCACAGGACCCCATCGAGATGACGTACCGCGGCTCGGGCATCTGATCGTAGATCCGGCGGATGATCGGAGCCATTTTGCGGCAGACGGTCCCCGCCACGATCATCAGATCCGACTGGCGCGGCGACGCGCGGAACACGCCCGCCCCGTAGCGGTCGATATCGTGCCGGGACGACACCGACGTGATCATCTCGATCGCGCAACAGGCGAGACCGAACGTCATCGGCCACAGCGACGATTTGCGCGCCCAGTTGATCACGCTGTCGACCTTGGTGGTGACCAGCGTTGATTCGAAGCTGCCTGACATCACTCCCACTCCAGCGCTCCTTTGTTCCACGCATACACGTAGCCGACAAGCAGAATCGCAATGAACAGCACCATCTCGACCAGGGCGTAGAGGCCGATCGAGTGGAACACGACCGCCCAGGGGTACAGGAACACGGCCTCGATGTCGAAGATCACGAACAACATCGCGATCACGTAATACCTCATCGGAAAGGGAATTCGCGCGTCCGAGAAGGGCTGGACACCGCTTTCGTACGGCAACAGTTTGTCGCGGTAGGCATGCCTGGGTCGCAACAACGACCCAATCAAGAGCTGCCCGAGCCCGAACACGGCCGCGATGACCGCGAAGATCAGGATCGGGAGATACTGCTGTGGAACATACTCTCCAGGCACGCTCGGGCTCCTTGGAGAAGCGGATCGTCACCGTTGCCTCCCCCGCCGTGCCGCGAGGACTCTCTCCACACGCGACACACGGTTCACCAACCGGAAGCAGGGGGGACATCTTAATGGAGAGAGGTTTTCCTTGTCAAGGACCTTCGCTCGGAAATGACACGGGTCACGACTCGCGGAACAACGCTTGGGGAGAGGAGCCGAAGGCGAGACAGCGCAGGCGCGGCGGGGTGAGGCCTTTGTGCTGGATGAGGACTTGAAACGCCCGGCCCATGTCCCTGGGGTCGAGCAGACCGCGAATGCCGGCCAAGGTGCGTTTCCGCTCGGCCTCATCGGCGGCTGCCGCCAAATGCGCCTCGGCCGCCGCCGCCGCCCCGAGGCCCAAGAGGAAGCTGGTTTGGTCGGTCCACCCCGTCACGTCGAGGCCGACGTCCTGTCCCGCCAGGACCAGCGTCGTCCAGTCCACGTGGGCGGTCAGGTCCTGCCTGCCGATCCGCTCGTAGAACGCCTCGTTGGTGCGGTGCTTGAAATAGGCCAGGAGCGTTCCCCGCTTGCGGTGCGGCGCGTATAATTCGTCGGCGGGATAACCGTAGTCGACGGTCAACACGAACCCGCGCGCGAGCGCCCGCCCGACCTGACGAATCCACTCCACGGCCGCGAGATTGATCTCGGCCTGTTGCCCCTCGGCCAACGTCACGCCGATTCGACGCAGGTAGGCCTCCAACTCGGGGGTCGAGGGGGGGCCGACCACGTCGGCGAACCCCTCCCCAGACATCCCAACATAGAGTTCGGCCACACGACCGTTTTGTTGGAGGACGCGGTGGACGGGGAATGCATCCACCAGCTCGTTGGAGACCACGCATCCCCGGATGGGACTCGTCGGCAAGGCCTCGGCCCACCGCACCCGGCCGGACGTCGCCCACGGTTCGAGCAGCCGCCGCTGTCGATCCCTCATCGCGGGACTCCGCTCGACGATGAGGTAGGCGACGCGCTCGCCAAGACTTGGGACCTGATCCAGAGCGAAAAGGATATCGTAGGCCAGCGCCCCCTTGCCCGCTCCCTGCTCGATCACGGTAAACGTCCCACCGCAACACCCAGCCATCTCCTCGATCTGCCGCGCGATCATCTCCCCAAACAGCGGATGAAGGGAGCTGCTGGTGTAGTAGTCGCCCCGCGCACCGATGCGCTCGGCGTCCCGCATGTAGTACCCCAAGCCGGGGGCGTAGAGGGCCACGTCCATGAACCGGGCGAACGTCATCGGACCGTGGCGGGCGATCTCGTCGCCGATCAGCGCGATCAGCTCCGGTTCGTGATCAGCGTCGTTTAGCATCGCCGGCCGTTCGCAGAGTCGGGCATAGGTGGACTGGCACGGGAGTGCGCCAGCCGGTTCCGGCTTATCGCCGGTCGGCCGGTCCCAAGGCCAGGGAGAGTAAAATCAGACACACGAAGAACAAAACAAACGCCACCGGGATAAGGAAGAACGTGAAACTCATCGTGATCGCCACGTAGAACCCCACCACCGCGACGATGACCATGAGGCATCCGCTGAGGTTCTTTTTCCACACAATGACCTTTTGTACCTTGATGCTCTTGTCTAAATCGGCGGGGAGCTGACCGCCAAGAAGGGCTCAGATGCAAGGCGGAGAAAGGCCTCGTGCCCGGAGCGTACTGTATCGTATGTGAGAACGCGGTGTGTGCGTGGCGCAGCAACGCGAGGCCGACCGACAACGCAGCAGATGAGCCCTTATCGGCGGTCAGCGGTTACTGGCGGACTTTTTCGTCCTCTTCCTGCTTGGTCTTACACTCGATACACAGGGTCGTCACGGGACGGGCCTTCAGGCGCTTGAACGAAATCTCGCCGCCGCACGATTCGCAGACACCGAACGTACCCATCGTGATGCGGTCGAGCGCCTCGTCGATCTTTTTGAGGAGTTTTTGCTCGCGCTCTTTCAGCCGCAGCATGAAGTTCTGATCGGTCACCGCCGTGGCCTGGTCGCCCAAATCCGGAAGATTCTCGTTCCCCGCCATCAACCCCTGGCCGATCATCACGCCCGCATCGTTGAGGAGCGTCTTCCGTTGCTGCTCCAACTCATGGCGGATCTCAGCCAGCTCCCGCTCTTTTTCCGAGAGGGCGGCCGCAGGCTTTCCCGGTTTCTTCGTTTCGTCTTTCGTTTTCGAGCCCTTGGGCATCAGTTACCCTCGCAACGGCACCTGGTAAACAAGGGCTGATCTTAACAGACGATTTCCAAACAAGTCAAATTTCCCTCAGCGGGTTTCGAAGCGGATGATGAGCGGTTTGTCGGGCGAGGTGTTATCGAGGGTGATCCGACGGAACTTGGGCCTGAAATTTTCAGGAGGCGTCAGCAGACTCACCGTATGCTGTCCCGGCGGCAGTTCCAGAATCTCATCCGTTCGTCCGACGGCCTTCCCGTCCACCGTCACCACCCGCGTCACATTACACCCCACCAGCACATACTGGGTGCCCGCCGTCACTTCGCCGGGTCTTGCATGAGGGGCCCCGACCACCGCGCTCTGTTCCGACTCCATCCCTTTCCCCTCTCCGCGCCCTCACCGCCGCGCGTCGCGTCCATGCTATCGGTAGTTCGTAAATTGAACCGGGATGCCGAAGTCCCGATCCTTGAGGAAGGCGATCACCGTTTGCAGCTCGTCACGGCTCTTGCTCGTGACCCGGAGCTGGTCGCCCTGAATCTGGGCCTGGACCTTGAACTTGCCGTCGCGAATCGCCTTGCTGATCTCTTTGGCCTTCTCCGACGCGATCCCTTGCGTGATCGTGACGCGCTGCCGGACGGTTCCGGCCAGCGCCTGCTCGACCTTCCCGTAGTCCAGGGCCTTCAGCGAAATCCCGCGTTTGACGAACTTCGTCTGGAGGATGTCGATCACGCTCTTGAGCTTGGCCTCATCGTCCGAGACGATCACCAGGATCTTGTCCCCCTCTTCCAGCGTGACCCGGCTCTTGCTCCCCTTGAAGTCGAACCGCTGCTGCAATTCCTTGGCGGTCTGATCCAGCGCGTTTTTCACCTCTTGCATATCGACCTCGGATACCACATCGAACGAATTTTGATCGGCCATGATCGACTCTCCTGTTCCCCGGGCGCCGGCGCCTTGCCCCCACGCCGCGCGCCTACGCCGGATCGTTCGCGGCGAGCGCGTCCGGTTCGCGGTGGGTGTCCCGATCTCCCCCATCGGCGCCATCGACTCGATTACCGCCCTCGCGTTGGGCTCTCTGCAGCGCGCGGAACGCCGCCTCCACCAGCCCTTCCGCCGTCTCGGCATCGCTGAAGAAGGCCGCAACGCCTCCGCTCACGGTCAGCCGGGTGCCGCCCGGATCGAGCCCGGCCGCGCGGCGCTCGGAGTCGCGACCGGCAAACGGCGCGTCGGCCGCCAGCGCCCTCAGCTTTTCTCCGATAAATCTGGCCCCTTCCTTCGACGTCTCGGTCAGGAGCAGCGCGAACGCCGCGGGACCGTAGCGGCACATCGGATTGACCATTCGGGTATGGCGGCGCAGGAGATCGGCCACCTCGCGCAGCAGCCGCTCGCCCCTGGGCGCGCCCGCCGATTCGCCGTACCTCGTGAGCCCGTCCGCCTCGAAGACCAGCAGCGAGAACGGCCGGTGCAGCCTCCAGGCCCGGTCCACCTCATCCGCCAGGCAATGGCGAAAATACCGTTCGGTGTACAGGCGCGTGACGGGGTCGACCAATCCCGCGCGCTCCGGCAACCAGCGCTCCAACTTGCGGCACGCGGACACCACGTCCTCTTGCAGCGTCTCGCCGGAGGCCGCGGCCGCGCGCGCGCGCTCCGTCAGCCGCGAGCGGTCGATGTCGCTCACGGCGTCGGGCATCACCACCATGAGGGGGATCGCGCGGGCGGCGGGATGTTGGGCAAAGCGCTGCACGAGGTCGAACGGATTCGGCGTCGCGGCCAGCAGATCGCAGAGCACCAGGTCGGGTTGCAGCTCGCCCGCCAGCGCGACGGGGTCCGGCGTGTCGGCCCCGACCACCCCCACGCCGTCGTGGCGGAGCACCGACCGCACGGCCTCGACCGTGTCCGGCGGGGCGACGACCAAGACCGTCGAAGGTCGGCGGCGGACCGCCCGCAGCAGGCCATACTGGCGCAGGGCCGAGCGCAGCCCGTCGGGGGAAATCGGCGTCGGCACGTAGCCGACCGGCGCGAGCGAACACGCGTGCCGCCGATCATCGGCGAGGGCCAGCAAGACGGTCTGCACGTCGGGGAGCGATCGCAGATCGCGCAGGATCGACCACGCAGGGAGATCGGGCGCGACCACGTCGAGGATCACCAGGAACGGCCTGAGGGCCCGGACGCGGGCGAGCACCGGCTCGCCGGACTCCACAACGTGGACCTCGTACCCCTCCGGTTCCAGCGCCGCGCGCGCGGTCAGCCGCACCGAGGGATCCGGCGTCACCACGACGACCTTCGGCGATCGTCTCGCATCGTGCGCCCGGGCCGCGGCGGCCGCCACCAGCGATTCCATGACCGACTGCATGATCCCAGCCGGCCGGGCCGCCGACTCCGCCGCCTCGGGCATCGTCCCTTGCGGAAGTCGAACCACAAACCGGCTGCCTTCGCCGAGCCGGCTCTCGACCAAGATCGTACCGCCCTGCAGTTCGACCAACCGCTTGGTGATGCTCAACCCCAGGCCGGTCCCGGGATAGTCCCGGGTCGGCGACCCGTCCACCTGCTGAAATTCGTTGAAGATACGATCGAGATCCTCCGCGGCGATTCCGATGCCGGTGTCGTCCACTCGCAATTCCACCGCCGCCCCTCGGTCGTCCACGATGCGCCGGGCCGACAGCCTCACCGTCCCCCCCGAGGGGGTGAACTTCACCGCATTGGACAAGAGATTGAGCAGCACCTGCCGTACGCGCCCCTCGTCGGCGAGCGCAATCGTGGGCCGGTCGTCCACCTCGATGGCCAGGTGGAGGTGTTTTTTCACCACCAGCGGGCGGATCGTGCGTTCGGCCAGGGCGATCAACGGCCGAACATCGAAGGCCGTCGCGTGCCACGCAATCATGCCCGCCTTGATCTTGGACAGATCCAGGAGGTTGTTGATCATGTCCAGCAGGTGGCGTCCGCTCTCCAGCATCGTGCGGAGGTGCTTCTCTTGCTCCGGGTTCAGCTCGCCGGAAATCCGTTCCAAGAGTAACTCGGCGAAGCCGATGATCGAGGTCAAGGGAATCCGCAGCTCGTGACTGACGTTGGAGAGAAATTCGGTCTTGAGGCGGTCGAGCTTCTGAAACTCATCCGCGATGGCGCAGGCTCGCTCGTACAAGCCGGCGTTTTCCAGCGCGGTCCCGAGCTGGCTGCCGATCGCGGTCAAGAGCTGAACATCCTGAGTCGTAAACGCGCGGTGGTAGCGGCTGGCCACCGCCAGCGTACCCAAGACGTGCCCCTTGGCCGTGATCGGCACACAGGCGGCCACCCGGAACCCCTCGCGAAACAACAGCGCCTCGCTCGTCTCCGCGAGGCCCTCGCTGACCATCGGCGCGCCGCTCTGCGCCACGCGTCCCGACAACCCCTCGCCGATCGCGCACGTGGGCGACGCCTCGACGAAGCGATCGGACACGCCGCGATGCGCGCGCAACGTCAAGCCCTTGTCGTCGGCCAGACGGATAAATCCGCCTTCTAAGTTCAGAACCACCGGCACCCGCTCCAACACGCTGGAGAGGATCTCCTCCGGATCGAGCGAGCGATTCGCGGTGATCGAGAGGGAGTGCAGCGCGGTGAGCGCCATCGTCCGGTCGGCCACCGTCTGCTCGAGCGTCCGGTACGATTCCGCCAGGCGCTGGGCCATCGCGTTGAAGGCCCCCGCGACCTGCGCCAGCTCGCGCGGAGTCGAGATGTCCAGCCGGTGATCCAAATCGCCTTCACCGATGCGCCGCACCCCTTCCTGGAGCGCCTGCATCGGACGCACGAGTCGGCGCGACACCACCGCCACCGCGACCAGGACGAAGACCGCGAGCGCCAGGACGGCAAGGATGCCGTACAGGGCGAGGTCCTGCACCGACGGCGGAGCGCCCGCCGCCCAGCGGCGCGTCATAACGAGGACCAGGACCAAGCCCACCGGCACCGGCAGCAGCCCCACGACCAGCAACGCCGTCGCGATCGTGTTGCGCAGGCCGAACCGGTTCACGCCCCGCCGCGCGTCACTCATGCGATTCGAACCCCATCACCGCGAGCCCCAGCATCGCGACCCCGAACACCCCCATGACCAGCAGATCCTGCAGCACGCCGTATTGATGAAAGCCGATCACCACCGAGCGCAGCGCGTCCACCCCGTAGGTGAGCGGGTTGAGCGTCACCAGCACCGTCATCCACCGGGGCAGGCCGTCGATCGGAAACATCGCGCCCGACAGAAAAAACATCGGGAGCGTCAAAAAATTCATGATGACCGTAAAGCCCTGCATCGACCGCATGCGCGCGGCGGCGGCGATCCCCATCGCGGTCAGCGAGAACGAGATGTACAACAGCAACGGCAAGAGCGCGAGCATCGTGCCCCACGACAGCGCCACGTGCAGAAAGGGCGCGAAGAGGAGCATCAGGCATCCTTGCAGCATCGCCACCGTGCTCCCGCCCAGCGTCTTGCCGATCGCCACTGCGGAGCGGGAGATCGGCGCCACCATCACCTCTTTGAGAAAGCCGATTTCCCGGTCCCAGATGATCGAGATCGCCGAGAACACCGACGTGAACAGCAGGGTCATCGCGATGATCCCGGGATAGATGTACGTGAGATAATTGGGCACCCCGGGCGCGAAACTTCGCGCCGCCGGCTCGACGCCGAACGCCCGCGGGATGCCCTGCCCGATGCCGGTCCCCAGCAGTAAGAGGAACAACGCCGGTTGCACGGTGGCGCCGATGATCCGCGGCCGGTCGCGCCAAAATTTCCGAACCTCGCGAAGCCAGATCGTATACACGCCGGCCAGGTTATCCAGCCAGCGGCTCGATATCATGTCGGCTACGGCGGGCGAGGGGAGCGGCGCCGGTTCCCGCGTGTCGCTCATCGTCGTCTCCCCGAGCGCGCCGCGCCGACGGGATCGCCTTCGCCCCGCAGCGTGCGTCCGGTCATCCGAAGAAACACGTCTTCGAGCGTCGGGCGCGTGAGGTTGATCGTCAACATGTCGAACGGCGCCTGTTTCACGAACGAGGGTAGAAAGGCCTCCCCGTTCTGCACTTCAAACACCACCTCGCGCTCCCGAACGCCCAGCGGCGACAAGCCCCGGGACGCGAGGTAGGCCGTCGCCTGCTTGACGTGCAAGGTCGTCATCGTGATACGGTCCTCGCCCACCGTCTTCTTCAGCCCCTCCGGCGTGTCAAGCCCAATCAGCTTCCCGTAATCCATCACACCGATGTGCCGGCAATGCTCGGCCTCCTCCATATAATGAGTAGTCAAGAAAATCGTGACCTGCTCCTCCCGCTGGAGTTGGTGGATGTAATCCCAGATGCAGACGCGGGTCTGCGGATCCAGACCCAGCGTGGGCTCATCCAAGAACAGGATCCGGGGATGATGAATAAGCCCGCGGGCAATCTCCAGGCGCCGCTTCATGCCGCCCGAAAAGTTCTTGACGAGGTCGTCCTGCCGGGACACCAGCTCGACCATCTCCAGCATGCGGTCGATCCGCTCGCGCGCGAGGTCCTTCGGCAGCCTGTACAGGCGGGCGTGGAATTCGAGGTTTTCCCGCGCCGTCAGGCGCTCGTCCAGACTGGGGTCTTGAAACACCAAGCCGATCGACTTGCGCACGTAGTGAGGTTGCTTGACGATGTCGAAGCCGTTGAGGATCGCGGTCCCCGAGGTCGGACGCAGCAAGGTGCAGAGCATGCCGATGGTGGTCGTTTTCCCCGCGCCGTTGGGGCCGAGGAAGCCGAAGATCTCGCCGCGTTCGACGGTGAAGGAGACGTCGTTGACCGCGGTGACCGTGCCCTTCTTGGTCCGGAACACGCGATGGAGATGGCGTACGTCGATCATGGAGTAAAACCGTCGTTACCGAAGGGTGGGCGTCTCGACAACCTCGATGCCCTCGGGGACCGAAAACGAAAACAGCGACGCCTCGAGCCGCGGGTTCACGACGAGGCGGGAGAAGACGAACGACGACACGTTCCCGTTCTTGGGATGCAGAGCGATCGCGGTCACCACCCGCCGCTGCGGGTCAATCCCCACCGTCACGTACTCCAGGTCGGCCACCGGATGCTTGGGCTCCAACCGCAGACGGTACGCCCCGTCCCGACGGGGCACTGCGGGGTCTTCCCACGTCACCGCGAACTGGGCGTCCAGCCGATCGAGCGTCATCAAGAGATGGAGCGGGAGCTGATCGTCGGCGTCGGGGGACAGCGTGCTCACGATGACCTGCTTGTGCGCGGGAATGTAGTACTGCACCCGCCCGTCGTTCACGTAGATCTGCTGGTTGCTCGGCTCGGTGTAGTCCCACCGCATCTTGCCTTTAGCCAGATACACCCGGCCTTTGGACACCAGCGTGGTGGAAAAACCGGACACCGTGGTGGTTTGGGTAAACTCAGCCGACAGGTCCGAGAGCGCGCCGTACGTGTCGCGAACCCCCGCGACCACGTCGTCGGGCGTGGACGGCGCCGCCGCGCCGAGCGCCATGATCCCGCTCAACGCGAAGACGACGACCCTGACCGCGCGCCCGATCATACTTCGTCGCCCCCCGGCACCGCCCGCCGGACCAACACCTCCCGCGGCTTGCCCCCGGACGCCGGCCCCACGATCTGGTCCTCCTCCATCATCTCGATCATCCGCGCGGCACGGGGATACCCCACCCGCAGGCGGCGCTGGATGAACGACGCCGAGGCCTGGCCGGTCGTCGCCACGAGCTCGATGGCCTTCCCGTAGAGATCGTCGCGCTCGGGATCTTCCCCGCCCCGCATCCCGGTCGCGTCCGCCTCCTCCAACGACCAGTCATACGTGGGCGCGGCCTGGGCCTTGATAAAGTCCACCGTCCCCGCGATCTCGGCTTCCGACACGTACGCGCCGTGGATCCGG
This sequence comes from Nitrospirota bacterium, assembly GCA_016201825.1. Lineage (GTDB taxonomy): Bacteria > Nitrospirota > Nitrospiria > 2-01-FULL-66-17 > 2-01-FULL-66-17 > 2-01-FULL-66-17. The sequence goes on from JACQCD010000032.1 coordinate 36,340, forward strand.
GTGATCCGGCCGGTGCCGGGCACGAGGTACAGCATGTCGCCGCGTCCCAGCAATTGCTCGGCCCCGTTCGCGTCGAGGATCGTCCGCGAGTCGGTCTTGGACGACACCTGGAACGAAATGCGCGCCGGGAAGTTGGCCTTGATCACGCCGGTCAGCACGTCGACCGACGGCCGCTGGGTCGCCAGGATGAGGTGAATGCCCGCCGCGCGCGCCATCTGCGCGAGCCGCATGATCGAATCTTCGACCTCCCGCGCCGCCACCATCATGAGGTCCGCCAATTCGTCGATCACCACCACAATATACGGAAGCGGAGTGGGCGGCTGGGCGGGCGGTTCGGCGCCGGCCGGTCCATCGGTCGCGCCGGTCGCCGGCTTGGCGACAGTCTGCGGCTGCCCCACCTGCTTGTTGTACCCCTCGATGTTCCGCACCCCCGCCTCGGCCAAGAGCCGATACCGGCGCTGCATCTCGGCCACCACCTTGAGGAGCGCCGCGGCGGCGTCTTTGGGTTGCGTCACCACCGGCGTCAGCAGGTGGGGGATCGCGTCGTACGCCGAGAGCTCCAGCATCTTGGGATCGATCATGAGCAGGCGGACGTCGCGCGGGCTCGCGGCGTAGAGCAGGCTGAGGATCATCGTGTTGAGCGCCACGCTCTTGCCGGAGCCGGTCGCCCCGGCCACGAGCAGGTGCGGCATCGCGGCCAGATCGGCCACCACCGGCTGCCCGAAGATGTCCTTGCCCAGCGCGAGCGGCAGCTTGGACGGCCCGTCCAAGAACTCCGTCGCGGAGAGGATCTCCTTGAGAGCCACCGACTCGCGAGCCTGGTTGGGAATCTCGATCCCGATGGCCGACTTCCCGGGCAGCGGCGAGACGATCCGGACGCTCGGCGCCTTCATCGCCAGCGCGAGGTCGTCCGCGAGGTTGAGCACCTTGCTCACCTTCAGGCCGGGCACCAATTCTACCTCGTACATCGTGATGATCGGCCCGGGGTGGACCTCGGTGACGGTTCCCTCGACGCCAAAATCAAAGAGCTTCTTTTCCAGAAGGCGCGAGCTCATCACCAGCTCGTCCTTCCCGGCTTTCTTGGAGGGCACGACGGGATCGGCCAAGAGCGAAAGAGGAGGAAGCTGATACGACCCGCCGCTCCGCATGAAGGCCAGCGCCTCCTGGCGCGCGGGCGCGGCGGGCGGCCCCGGCGTTTCGGCGATACGGGGCGGGGCGGACGGCGTGTTCACCCGACGCGGTGGCGGCGCCGCCTGCTTGCGGCGGGTGCGCTCGCGGCGGACGACGAAGAGACTTGACGCCCGAGCGCGCAGATCGGACACCAGGGCAGCGGCGCGGGATCCGAAGTCGCGCAGCGACAGCGGCGTCAGAATGAGGAGCGCCAGGAGCGCCGAGGCCACGACGATGATCGACGTCCCCCACCACGCGAACGCGTCGAGCAACAACCCGGCCACCGTATCCCCCACAAAGCCCCCGCCATAAATCTCCCCGTCCGGGAGGTACAGCGCGGTGAGGGCGGCCGCCGAGACGACGAGCAAGCCGGCGCCCGCCGCATTGCTCCACGACCACAAGCGGCGCTTCTGGACGAGACCGTTCCACGCCGCGAGGCCGCCCAAAATGGGGAGCAAGTACGCGCCCGCGCCGATCAACTGAAACAGCGCCTCGGACAGATTGGCGCCGACGCGGCCGGCCAGGTTCCGAACGGACGCGTGAGACGAAGAAAAGAGCGACGGGTCGGCGGCGGTGTGTGAGAGGAGGCTGACGGCCACCAGCAGCGACGCCATCGCCGCCGTCACACCCAAAATCTCCTGCACCCGCTCCCGAGGCATTCCGGAGATCGGCATCGGAGCGCAGTATAACAAAGAGGCTCCGAGTTTTTCAACGAAGCGAGACGCGCGGCGCGGGGCTACGGATTGCGGATTCGAGACAGCCGGCCGACGATCAGGATCAGACGGCGACGGACCCGCCCCCACCACGCGGCCACGCGTTCCCGGGGCGCAATGCGCGGCCGGATTCCCGCGCGGAGCAACTCCCATTCCCGTTCGAACTGGACGCGGCAAGATGGGCAGATCCCGTGCGTGGGCGTCGAATCATCCCCGCCCGACTCGTCCAGATAAGCCCGACACCACGCGCAGATTCGGATCATCGCTCCTCGCTCGCATTGACCGGACGCGGGAATTTCCCTACAATGGCGCCCGGCTCCGACGTCGCCATGAAAACCGGGCGATGAACGGGCGAGGCAGGGGATGAGAGCCCCTGCCTCGCGAAGGCGGCCTCTCCACAGCTCCTCATTGCGCGAGAATAGCCATGGGAATGGCACGCCCTTTCGTGTCCACGAATCAAGAACCCCAGAAGCGACCTCCCGCCACGTCAACCGAAGCCAGTATATTTACTATAGAGAATAGTGTCAATGGCAGTATTCTCTAAAGAGAATACTTTCTCTCGCGCTGCAATCGGACGGCGGGTCCGACAGGTGCGCGGGGGGCTGACGTGTCAGGCCTTCGGAGCGCGGCTGGGCGTCTCCGCCGGCTTCGTCAGCGAGATCGAGCACGGCCGGAAAAAGCCCTCCGCCGAGATGCTCTTCGCCCTGGAGAACCAATTCGGGGTGGATGCGAACTGGCTGCTCCGGGGCGGCGAGCGCCAGGCCCGGGTGGCCGAGGCTCCGCCGACCTACGGCGCCGCGCGCGGCCGACGCCCTCCGGCCTCGTCAGCGATCCCCCTCTACACGCTCGATGGCGGCGCAGGCGCCCTCGACCTCCCCCCCACCGACACCCTCCGACTCCCCACCGCCTTCTCCGGCCCCACCATCATCGCCACCCTCGTCCCCGACACCACCATGACCCCCACCCTCCCCCCCGGCACGATCATCGGGATCGATCGGTCGCAGACAGCAATCAACGACGGCGGAATCTACGTGGTGTCGCTCAAAGAGCAGTCCAGCGAACGCCTAGCCATTCGCCGCCTGTACAAAGTCCGAGGAGGCCTCCGCCTGCGAGCGGACAACGAACGCCACGCCGATCTCACCGCTCCGCGGAAGCAGGCGCGAGTGGTGGGTCGAGTGGTGTGGTCGCTACAGAAGCTGGACTGACCGGATCAGACGCCGTTCAAGGCGTCTCAGATCGAAGTGGATGTGTGAACCGATTGACTCCGTAGAAGAATCCGGGTATAGCTGAGCGCCAGGCGTAAAGAAACACGTCTTTTTCGGACGCCAAGTATATGCGCTACTGAATCGGGGCTGACGTGGCAATCTACTCAAAATCTGTACGGGCACTGATGAAGGAGGGCATGAGCGTTGCTCTGGCTTCTGCCGAAGGGACCGTTTTCTCGAAACAGCAAGCGATTGACTGGTTTGCCAAGAATTACCCGAAGATCAAGACCGGGACTGTCACGGCACATTTGATCCGCCTATCAACCAATGCGCCGAGCCGCACGCATTACTCCGCAAAGCCCGGCGAAGACGATGTCTTCTTCCAAGTTGACGGGAGTCACTTTCGTTTGTATCAACCAGCGCAAGATCCGTCACCAATCTATACCGCGCCTGGAGCTACGGAGACCACACAGAAGACGCCGGATGAAGATCACGAAGAAGATGTCGCTGCTCAAGGCTCCGGCCAGTTCGCCTACGAAACAGATCTACGAAACTACTTGGCGAAGAATTTATCTTTGATAGAGCCGGGCTTACGACTTTACGAAGATGAAGGCATCACAGGTATCGAGTTTCCGGTCGGTGGGCGCTTCATAGATATTTTGGCTCTTGATTCGACTGGCGCCTTGGTTGTAATTGAACTCAAGGTGTCCCGTGGTTATGACCGAGTAGTCGGGCAGCTGATGCGGTACATCGCTTGGATCCGCGAGAACCAAGCAGATGCTGGTCAGCGGGTGCGCGGGATCATTGTTGCACGTGAAATTAGCGAAGATCTTTTCTTAGCGTGTTCGCTACTTCCGGACGTGCAGCTATACGAGTATCAGCTATCGCTCTCATTGAAGCAGGCTCAGCGTGAACAGCGCGCATAACCACCCGCTGGACCGGACGCCATTCCGGCGCAGGTCAGCGGCACGTTATACGGCTTGGTAGCGCATGGAACCTCTTGAAGAAAAGTGCTCGGTGGCGCTGGTTCTTGCTGCGCTAGCAGTTCTCGCCATCAATTACGGGTATCTGGCAGTGGATGCGCTGAGTTTCACCGCTGGTGCGATATCCATCGCTGGCGTCAAATCAAACGGATTGTTACTCCCAGTCACTGCAATCGGCGTCTTGATCGGATGTGGCATTTGTCACGTGCGGCACCACGCATACGATGGAGGGCTTGGCCTCTATGCGCTGGAACGATTGCCCGTCGGCAAAAAGGTGATTGTCCAACTCGGTTTTTGGGATTCTCGTGGCCTCCTCTGTTTTGAAACCGTCGATGGCGTCGTCCGGTGGACCCGGCCAAAAGGCCACGGCTATGCTGCCGGGATTCGATTTGACGGACTCACCCCCGAGAAGCATCAGCGCATCGTTGCATTCCTGGAGCACACTGACCGAGAGGTGCAGCCGGGGCTGCCTCCAGCCCTCTAACCTGGAGGTGGTCAGGTTTTGGATGGGGAACGCGTAAGACAGAGACGGGGGACAGGTCTAGGATCTCGACTGTAGAAGGTCGTGTAATCCGGCTCGTTGCCAGCCTTCCACTTGATGTTGCAGCCGATGTTGGGGGTCTGATCTTGGGAGATGGGACGGCCCGCGAGTACAGCGTCTGCGGCGACGCGCCGATCTTTGCCGGTTATGGGGAGGCTGTTGCCGGGACGGCGAACGACCTCCTCCGCAATGTCCGGCCCGAACGCGGCGACGACACCAACCATCCGCCAGACCTGGCTCATCGGACAGAACCAGCGGCGTCTCTGAGTGTGCGCAGGCACCGCGGCGTACACGCTCACGCTCTTCGCTCAGGGAGCGCCGACCGAGCGCCTTGAGGTCGAGCGCGGGGGCGGGGGGACCCACAGCGTCAAGCACTTCGCGCTGCCGCCCGCCTTGTGAAACTCGGAGAGGTCCACGGGGTGGGGCGTGAAGCCCTGGTCGCGCAAGGTCTTCTCCAACGCGGCGCAACCCGACTGCACGACGATGTCCCGCCCGACCACCACGGCATTGCACGCAAACCGCAGCGCGTCGACGTCGGCCACCGCGATCGGCTCCGGCACGAATTCGCGGATGACGCGGCGGCCGTAGTCGTCGAACGCGGGCGGATAGTACAGCGCGCGGCGATCATCCAGGGGACAGAAGCACGTGTCGAGGTGGTAGAAGCGCGGATCGACCAACTCGAGCGAGAGGACCTCGCAGCCCAGCATCGCGGCGACCGCCTGGTGCGAGCCGATGTCCGAGCGGATGCGGTAACCGGCAAAGAGCGTCTCGCCCAGCCAGAGCGCGTCGCCCTCGCCCTCAAAGCACGTCCCCTCGGGGAGCGTCTCGATCGCGTAGCCGCGCGCGCGAAACCACGCGTCGTACGTCGGCTGCTCTTTTTGGCGCTCGGGATGGAGGAAGCGGCTCGCGATGAACCGGCCCGGGACGACGAGGCCGGCGTTGGCCGTGAAGACCAGGTCGGGCAGGCCCTTGACCGGACTGAGCAGCTCGACGCGAACGCCCAACGTCTTGGTCAGCACCTCGTACAGCGCGCGCCACTGCGCGCGGGCGCGCGCGGGATCGGCGGGGCGCCGGAGGTCCATCCATGGATTGATCTCGTACTCGATCCCGTAGAAGTCGGGGGGACACATCAGGAGAGAAGGGGCGGACGTCATGTGGTCGTCACGTCGGGCGGGTTTTACGCGCGGCGTGTGCGCGGGGCAGCAACCCGCCCCTACCGACCGTTCACCGGGACCAAGTGCTCGGCCAGCGCGCGCAGGAAGGGCTCGACGTCGGTCACCAGCCCCATCGCCTGAAAGCTGCCCCGGTCGGCAAGCTTGGTCACCACCGCCGGGTTGATGTCGACGCAGATCAGCTTCACCGACGCGGGCAGGATGTTGCCGGTCGCGATCGAGTGCAGGGTCGACGCGATCATGATCCCCACCGTCACGCCCCGGATCTTCTCGCGCATCGCGTCCTGAGCCGTCACCATGTCGGTGATCACGTCGGGCAGCGGGCCGTCGTCGCGGATCGAGCCCGCGAGGACATAGTCGACGCCGTGCACGACGCACGCGTGCATGATCCCGCGCTTCAAGATCCCCTGTTCGACCGCTTGGCGGATCCCCCCGGCTCGCCGGATCGTGTTGATCGCGCGCAGATGGTGCTCGTGGCCCTCGTCCACCGGCATCCCGGCCTCGAGCGACATGCCCAGCGACGTCCCATAGAAGGCCTGCTCGATGTCGTGGGCCGCGAGCGCGTTGCCCGCGAACAGCACCTGGACGTAGCCCGCGGCGATCACGCGTTCGAGGTGGCCCCCCGCGCCGGTGTGGATGACGGCCGGCCCCGCCACCACGAGGACCTTGCCTCCCGCCGCGCGCGCGGTCTTGATGTGCGCGGCCATCTCGCGGATGACGACCGCTTTGGGTTTTTCGGAGGACACGTTGCTGGCCATGAACTCGAAGACGTTGCGTTCCGGCGAGCGGTCAATGGGCGCGACCTTCACCCCGGCGTGGCCGACCACGATCCGGTCCCCGCGCCGCACGCGGTGCATCGGCACGGTGGACGCACGGCCGGTCGCGGGATCGAAGCGGATGCCGCAGTCCATCTCCGGCCGCTCCACCGCAACCCACTGCCCGTGCCGCTTGATCCAGGTCTCGAAGTGGCTGGAGCAGTAAAACCCGTCGGGGAATACACCGTCGACGTCCGCCGGCACCAGGCGCGCCTCGTCGCCGGCCAACGGGACCGCGCCGTGCTGCCCGATTCGACCGAGGATCGCGTCAAGGCGCTGGGCGTCCGGCGCGGTCACCCGCACCTCCGCGCGACTGGCGTCCTCGCGCCGCTGGCCCACGGTCAGGTGGAGGATCTCGAACGTCCCGCCGAGCGTCATGATCTCGTCGAGGACCTTGGGGAGGATCAGCGAATCAATGATGTGACCGCGAAGCTCAACGGTTTCGGACACCATAGGGCCGTCGTTTCGCTCGTCGCGACGCGACCGGTCGCGTCGCGCGGTAGGTTACCCGATCAGATGTTCGAGAATCGCGTTCGCCAACGCCTCGGCTTCGAGACGCTCCGATGCCGAGAAGACCAGGCGCCCGCGCTTGTACAGATGCGTCGTGGGGTAGCTTTCGAACTCGTAGCGCTTCTTGATCTCCCGGCACCCCGGAACGTGCATGAGCGCCTTCCCGAACTTCACCTTGGGCGAGAACGTTTTGACGGTGTGTTGGATGGCGGGCTCGTACTCCTCGCAGCCATGACAGTTGGCGATCTTAAAGAACACCGCCGCCGCGGGGGCGTCATGATACTCGTCGTAGTTCTCGTCGCTGACGCGCGGGAGTTCGATGGGCTCTGCGTGAGACGTGTCCATGGGAGCTTCCCCTCGAGTTTCGTCTTCCAAGGATCACGTACAATGGACGTCACCTTGGAGGCGAAGATGATCAAGATCCCGAAGCAGGAATACACGGCTGAGTTCAAGACACAGGCGGTCAAGCGAGTGGCCGAGGTAGGCA
>JACQCD010000037.1 GCA_016201825.1 Nitrospirota bacterium
ACGTTCGATCCCAAGCCGACCTACACCCTGACCGTCACCAAGCCCGGAAGCGGGACCGGCACCGTGACGAGTAATCCGGCGGGGATCACCTGCGGCGCCACCTGCGCGGCCGGCTTTACCAGCGGCACCAACGTCACCCTCACCGCCACCCCCGCATCCGGGTCGGTCTTCTCGGGCTGGAGCGGCGCCTGCACGGGGATCACGTCGTGCAACGTGACGATGGACGCCGCCAAGTCCGTCACCGCCACCTTCAACACCCTCACCTACACGCTCACCGTCACGCCATCGGGCACCGGGAGCGGCACGGTGACGAGCGCTCCGACGGGGATCGACTGCGGCTCGACCTGCTCAGCCACCTTTGCGAGCGGCGCCAGCGTCACCCTCACCGCCACCGCAGCGTCCGGATCGTTCTTCAGCGGGTGGAGCGGCGGCGGGTGCACGGGCGCGGGCACCTGCAGCGTGACCATGACGACGGCCCAATCGGTCTCGGCCACGTTTACGCTCAGCTCAACGACCAACCAGCCTCCGACAGCGTTCAATCAGTCGTTTGATTTTAATACCAGACAACCCAATTCCGTGCTGTATAAGTCACAGTACGCCATTACCCTGACCGGAATGGACCCGGAGGGTGGACCGCTCACGTTCAAAATCATCCCGGTCCCCTGCCCCAACTTTGATTCTCTTGGGATTCTCTATGTGACTCCCTGCCACCAAGATGTGACTCAAAGCATGGGCATGACGGCGGGACTGTGGTATCGGTTCGTCGACCCCATCACGGGTGTCGTCTCATCGGAATACTCGCCAATCCAGGCGACCACATCGTCAACGGTCGACATCACAGTTTACACACCATCTGGTTCTATCTCCCCCACAGCCGGAGCCATTACAGTCTCTCCGGCGACGGCGCCGTTTACGATCATCTATACCCCCAACTTCTGCCACGATTACTTCACAGTGGACACGCTCACGTTCGTGGCGATCGACGCGGCCGGTCTCGTCTCGGCCCCCGCCACCGTGACCATGAACTCCAACGCCGCAAGCGTCGTCTGCCAACACGGGTTTTGAAATGGACCACTCTTTCTACAGGTCTTTCCGCTCGTACGGACGCCAACCGCCCCAAAGGAGGAGACCCATCAATCCACAATCGGAATCAACCGCCGGCCGAACACGGGCCAACCTTTTAAGATCTCTCATCGTCAAATCGGTCTTGACCGCCACCGCGACAACCGTCATCTGGATGTTGCTCGGGGGGCCTGACGCGCAGGCGATCCCCGCCTTCGCCCGCAAGTACGACATGGACTGCAGCCACTGCCACTCGATGGTGCCGAAGCTCAACCCCGTCGGGTATTACTTCCACGACAATTTCACGTTTCAGGGCATCGGCTCCCTGCTTCCCAAAGGGTTACAGGACAAGGTGCGGTCCGAAGACCCGGAGGACCAGCACCCGGCGTACTGGCCGGTTTCGCTCCGAGCCGCGGGAGGGTACCAGGCCGTCAAACGCGACCACCAATTGACCTCCGGAAACGTCCTCGAAACGATCTCGACGAACGGCTTCGGCTTCACGACCTTCGAGCTGATGGCCGGAGGGTTGCTCGCGCCCGACGTGTCTTATTACCTGACGTATTATCCCGCCGCGGTGAACGTCGGTTTTCCCGGCCAACCGCCTCTTCATCTCCATCCCGGGGTCACCACCGAAGCGGGACAGAACGGCGCCCTCGGATTCGCCTGGGTGGCCTTCGCCCACGTGTTCGGCACGGGGGGCGATCATGGCGACCACCCAGCCGACCACCAGGCCAAGTCCGCACCAACCCCCGACGAGCACGGAGAGGGCGACGCGCACGCCGAATCGGTGACGCCAGAGCCCAGCCGCCCCGCGCCCGCTCGCACCGAAGAACACGACGACCATGGATTCACGTTTCGCGTGGGAAGCCACGAACTGGACATGACGCTGTCGGGACATCATCGGCTGAGCAACGCGCCCTACCTCGCCTATCGCTACATCCCGGAGGGACACAACACCTCCTTTTCGCTGGACGCCCCTCAGCTTGGTGCCGCGGCGGAGGCTCACGTCCCATTTTTCGAAAGCCTTGAATACGCGATCTCACTGTTCAACGGTCCCAACAACGCCACCGATACGAACCAGGCGCCCGACGTGTTCGTGCACCTCGCCCGGCAGGGCAAGGATCATCGGCTCGGCCTCTTCGCCCTGCGCGGGCTCACCCCGGTGAGCACGGCCACCGTGGGGACGCCTCCCTCCGCGGTCACTTCGATCCCGGGAACGGGGAAAGACAACCAGCCCTTCCTTCGCTACGGCGCGGATGCCGATCTCAACTTCGGGTCTCTGAACCTCCTGCTCTTCTACATGCAGGGGCACGATGACGCCAAACTGTTTGTCGAGAGGGCGATCACGGCGCCCGTCCAAGCCGCGGCGTTTTACGGCGGGTTCGTCGAAGCGGACTATCTGTTCGAATCGATTCGGACCATCCTCGCCGGACGGTATGACCTCATCCGCAACACGGCACAAGGGATCACGACCCTTCCCGCGCAGAGCAACGACGCCGACGCCTACACGCTCGCGCTGAAACACGACCTCGTTCTTTCCAGCCGCGCGAACCTGCAACTCCACGTCGAGGCCAACTCAACGCGCACGCGAGCGCAATTGGTTCCCACGACCACGACTCGCACCGACCAAACGTCCAACACCCTCTATATGGGCGTTGATTTCTCATTTTAATGGTCGATGTCTGGGAAAAAAGGACAGACAATTCGCCACGGCGATACGAGAAAACTCCACGATATAAACAAGTTAGTGAGCTGGCATCGATATTGATAGCCACTTAATCTCGCGGTTGGGGGAAAACGAATGATCATGGGCTGGTTGATCCGCTCGGCGCTGGTGGTGATTCCACTTTGGAGCCTCATCGGGTGCGCCGCAGACACCACGGCGCCGCTCCCCCTCGATTCGGGACCCGCCGGAATCAGCATCAAGGCCACCCCCAACACCCTGAAGGGCGCGGTGGGGGTTCCGTTTGCCGGTGGCGCGGGCGTGGTGTTCTCGGTGAGTGGTGGAACCGCCGGTGCGGTGTATTACTGGACCGTCACCGGACTCCCTCCCGGCCTGATTGGGTTCCCCCCGGACAACCTCAACCCTTCGGGCACGTTGACCATCTTTGGCGCACCCTCGGAGGGAGGCCAATTCCCACTCCAAATCAGTGTCCACACCGCCCCGAATCACACGTTGCTGGTGTCGGGTGCGAACTTCCCGATCGAGATCTCGGGAGACTCCAACAGCCCGCCAGCGATCCCCCAGACCTCCTTGACGTGGTTAACGGGCGTGACCTATCAACAAGCCCTCACCGCCACGGGAGGGAAGACTCCGTACACCTCGTGGTTTGCGACCGGGTTGCCTCCCGGGATCACGTTGGATGCTCAGAGCGGAACCCTTTCGGGGACGGCGTCCACTCCCAATACCTACAACGTGACGGTCAGCGTCCTCGACGCGGCAGGCCGCACGGGAACCGGCACGGTGATCATTACGGTCAAGACCTGGACGTTGGCCGACGCCAAGGGGACCTGGACCGGGGTGATCCAGACGGGGCCGCTGGCCAATAAGCGCCTCAGCCTCTTGTTTAACGATGTGGGAGTCGCTCAGCAAGGCACGCTGGATACCACCATCCTGGCGACGACCGCTCAATCGCTGCAGTTCACCCTCAACACCGCCGGTCAATTCGACGGACAGGTTGCCAAAATTTCGTGGCACTTGGTGTGTGCTCCGGTTGCATCCGGCGACCTCGATTGCATCGGGCATTCGTACAACGGCACCAGTTCCGACGGCAGCGTCACGCTCTCGAAGATCAACGCGACCAGCCAAGACCCCCTCGTCCCAACGGTCGTGAGCAGCTCCTTCACGAACGGCGCGACGTCCGGAACCGGACAGGTGACGGTCATCTTTAGCGAACTGATGTCCGGCACAGGTACCCCCAACACCTCGATCACCTTGAGCGGAGGGTCCGGAACGATCGGGCCGCCAACGTTCGTCGGCACCGATCCCACCTCCACCGACGCCCGAACGCTGACGATTCCGCTGTCGAAACTTCAAGCCAGCACGAGCTACGTCCTCACGCTGAATCCCACGGGCCAGACGGGCTTCCTTGATCTCACCGGCAACGTGCTGGGGACGAAAGCCATCACCTTCACCACGGGGGCGACGGGCGGGAACCAGCCGCCCACCGCTACCCCGCTCACGCTCAGCGCGGCCATGGGTGCGTCGAGGGCCATCACCCTCACCGGGTTCGATCCCGAGGGTAGCCCGTTAATCTTCACCGTGAAGACTCAACCGACCCCAGGCACACTGACCGGCACCGCCCCGGATCTCACGTATACCCCGAACGCCATCGGCCGCGATAGTTTCACGTTTACCGTGAGCGACGGCAGTCTGACCTCCGCCGCGGCCACGGTCACCATCGATACGCGTGCAGCCAATACAGCGCCAAGGGCTACGCCCCAACCAAACGTGTCCGTCGTCCACGACACGCCGCTTGCCATCACGTTAGCCGGAACCGATGACGACGCCGGGGACTTTCTGACCGCGTACACCATCTTCAGCAATCCCGCGCATGGGACGCTCACAGGAACCGGCGCCGCCAAGACCTATATGCCGAACGCGGGGTACGTCGGTTCTGACTTCTTTTATTTCACGGTGACCGACTCGGCGGGCGCGGTCTCGGTGTTGCCGGCCAGGGTAACCATCGACGTCACGAATCAGGCGCCGACGGCGACGCCGCAATCGAAGACGGTCCAGAAGGAGGTGCCGACGCCAATCACTTTGGTGGGGACCGACCTGGATGGCGATATCGTGACATACACCGTGGTGGATAGCACCCCAAGCGCGACTCACGGGACGCTCACTCCAACAGGGACCGCAGGCGCCAACCGTACGTACACACCGCCGGTCGGCTATTCAGGACCCTACCCCTTAGCCGACAGCTTCACGTTCACCGTCAACGATGGGATTGTTGACTCCGCCGCGGCCACAGTCACTATCAAGGTCTCGGGCAATCCGCCGCCGACGGCCGACGCCCAAACGATGACCTTTGAAACGCGGCAACCGACAACACCGTACAACAAGGCTCAGTGGGCCATTATACTGACTGGGAGCGGCGCCTCCGCCGTGACATTCAAGATCGTCACTTGGCCGGGCCACGGGTCCCTGACAGAGGTAGCCTTCACCCAAGGGACCACGTACTACACCGGGTACGATCTCGCCACCTATACTCATTCTTCGGTCACGGCCACCACGTCGTCTTCCGTCAACATTACCACGGGCGACATCACGGTCTCGCCGTCGGGTTCACCATCCTGGGTCGTCTATATACCCAACATCTGCCACGACCCCTTTCCCCAGGACACCTTTACCTTTGTCGCGATCGACGCGGACGGGCTAACCTCCGCACCAGCCACGGTGACGATGACGTCAGCGACATACGACTCGTGCGCCCATTTTTGACGGCTTAAGCTACGCAGCCACAAAAGAAGGGGGCGATCCTAGGATCGCCCCCTTCTCACTGTTTCACGGTCGTTCTACGCGTCTCTTACGTCCGCCCGTTGACCGTCGCCCCCTGAGCCGTGAGCTTCGCCACGATCTGCCCCGCGCCCTTGCGGCCCGAGAGCAGCATCGAGCCGAACGCGGGCCCCATCCGGGGCGTGCCGTAGGCCGCAGCCACCGAGAGGCCGACAACGAACAAATTGGGATAGATCTCCCCGGTCTTCTCGATTACCAGCTCTTCCGACTGATCGACCCACATCGCGCCGTTACCGGGAACGGCGGCGTGCAGACCCCGCTTGGCCAGCAACGCGACGGCCACCGCGTCGTGGCCGGTGGCGTCCACCACCACGCGCGATTCGAGCGCGATGGGATCGACGTGCGCGACGTCGTGGCCCAGCATTTCCAGTGGCATCCAGTTGACCACGACGCCTTCCAATCGATTCGCGCGGTAGACCAGATCCACCACCTTGGTGAAGTTGAGCACCTTCGCCCCCGCGTCGTACGCCGCGCCGATCAACTTCGCGGTCGCGTGCGGCGGATCGACGATGTACATGTCCGGCCCCACCTCGACGCAGGGCACACCCACCTCTTCGAGCACAGTCTGGGCGGGCGAGGCGATCGTGGCCTTCGTCATCAGATACCCGCCGTTCCAGAACCCTCCTCCGAGGTGATTCATCTGCTCGACGATAACGACCTTGAAACCGGCCAGCGCCAGATCCCGTGCGCAGACCAGGCCCGACGGCCCCGAGCCGATGATGAGCGCGTCCGACTCGATCATCTCGTCGAATTGGCGGAAGTATTCGCGGGCGATCGCCCGGGTGATATCCCGCTCGCGGGTTGGTGCGATTGCGCGTGTCTGGTTCATGGTGTCACCTATTCGTAGGGGCGGGTCTGTGACCCGCCCAGGGCGAGGCATGCCTCGCCCCTACCGGTAAATTTCCAGTCCCGTCTTTTTGAATTCTTCAGCCTTCTCGGCTAATCCCGTCTCCAGCGCCTTCGCCTCATCCATCGCGTTCTGCGCGGCGTAGTCGC
>JACQCD010000044.1 GCA_016201825.1 Nitrospirota bacterium
AGCCCCGTGGCAATAAATGTTCTATTACTTACGCAAAACTCAATAGTAACATTTCTCCCGGCCTTTCTGCTCTCGGGATTCATGTACGCCATCGATGTGATGCCGAAGCCCTTGCAAGCGATCACCTTTCTGATCCCGGCCAGGTACTTCCTGGTCGTCACGCGGGGGATTTTCCTGAAGGGCGTGCACATCGAGGTGCTTCGGGTCCAGGGCCTGTTGATGGTCGCGTTTGCGATCGTCGGACTCCTCCTGGCGATTCGCGTGTTCAAGAAAGAAATCTCGTGACGGACCGCTGATCGATGCGAGAGAGCCTTGAACGGGTGTGGGAGATGGTGCGGAAGGAGTTTCTCCAGATCTTCCGCGATCCCCGCTTGCGCCGTGTGATCTTCGTCGCGCCGATGATCCAGCTCGTGGTGTTCGGCTACGCCGTGTCCACCGACATCAGGCAGACCTCGACGTTCGTCGTGGATCATGACAACACCCGTGCGTCGCGGGATCTCATGGAGGCGTTCGTCGCCTCGGGCTACTTCCGCGTGGTCGGCCGGTCGGACCGCCCGGCCGATGTGGTGAACGCCCTCGATCATGGAGACGCCGTTGTGGGCGTGGAGATCCCACGAGGGTTTGCCACCGCGCTCCGCGACGGGAGCGGCGCGCAGGTGCAGATCCTGCTGGACGGGACCAACGCCAACACCGCCACGGTGGCCGGGGGCTACGCGGAGCGCATCGTGCAAAGCTACGCGGCGCGCGCGAGTCCGGTGGCGGTTCAAACGCCGATCGATCTTCGCGAGCGCGCGTGGTACAACCCCGACCTTGCCAGCCGCAATTACAACGTGCCGGCGGTCGTCGGCGCGATCATTTTGTTGGTGTGTTTGCTGCTGACCTCGCTCGCCATTGTGCGCGAGCGGGAGATCGGCACGCTTGAGCAGCTCATGGTGAGCCCGCTCACGCCTGCCGAATTGATCGCCGGCAAGACCATTCCCTTCGCCCTCATCGGTCTCCTCGATCTGGTCCTGGTCACGACCGTGGCGCTGGTGTGGTTCGGGGTGCCGTTCGAGGGGAGCGCGTTCTTGCTGCTGGTCGCCAGCATCCTCTTCCTCCTCTCGGGCCTGGGGGTGGGGTTGTTCATCTCCACGATCTCGAATACCCAGCAAGAGGCGTTCATGTCGAGCTTCCTGATTTTCCAGCCCACCATGCTCTTGTCCGGGTTCATGTTTCCGGTCAGCAGCATGCCGGACCTCTTCCAATGGCTGACGTTGCTCAATCCGCTCCGCCATTACCTTGAAATCGTGCGCGGCATCTTTCTCAAAGGCGCGGGCCTCTCGGATCTCTGGTCGCAGTATCTGGCGCTCCTGGTGATGGGGTCCGTCATCCTCTGGTTTGCGTCCACCCGTTTTCGAAAGCGCATCGGGTAATCTCCTCCCCCCTTTGGGGGGTTGTGAAGCGCCGCGCTCTTCCTCCAGAATCAAACGATTCTCACACACGGCCACATCTGACATCATGCAAAGGAGGGAAGCGATGGAGACCAAGGAAGCCACTCAAGGGGCGATCGAGGCGCAACTCAAGGCGTGGGGCGCCGAGCTCGATAAGTTGAAGGCCAAGGCCGACCGAGAGGTGGCGGAGGCCAAGAAAGAGTACTACGAGCACATGGAGGAGCTCCACAGCGACATCGAAGCCGAACTCCTGAAGTGGGGCTACAAAATGGAGGAGCTCAAGTCGAAGGCGAGCGAGGCGGAGGTCCGCAAGGCCGTCAACGAGCTGCGCGCCATGATCAAGGCCGAGCTCAAGGAATGGGGACCTGAGATTGACATCCTCAGGACGAGGGCGGCCCGGGCGGAGACCGAGGCCAAGAAAATGCTCGAAGAATTGCGAGCCAGGCGACGGGCGCTGAAGGATGAGTTCGTTGAGTTGAGAGGCGCCGGAGAAGCGGCGTGGGGGGAGGTGAAAACGGGGATCGGCAAGGCGTGGGAGGAGCTCAAGACGTCGTTGCACAGCGCGAGCGCGAAATTCAAGTAATGCATCAGGAGGGATGGGGAACGAATGCGCGGTTGACGCGCCGCCGGCGATGGTGACCTCGAACGGGAACCCTACCCTCGATCGCCGTGCCGCCACCGGGCTGACGAGTCGCGCCGCGGCGGAGCGGCTCGTGCTCGAGGGCTATAACGAACTGCCGTCGGCGAAGCCGCGCAGCGTGGCCGCCATTGCATGGGAGGTCGTCCGCGAGCCGATGTTTGTCTTGCTCGTGGCGGCCGGGACGATTTATCTGATGCTCGCCGACATTCGGCAGGCGCTGATCTTGTTCGTGATGGTGGTCGTGGTCATCGGAATCACCCTGTACCAGGTGCGCAAGACGGAGCGGGCGCTGGATGCGCTGCGCGATCTGACCAGCCCGCGCGCGCTGGTGATCCGGGATGGCGAACAGCAACGCCTTCCGGGCCGCGAAGTCGTCCGGGGCGATGTCCTCGTGCTCGCCGAGGGCGACCGCGTGCCGGCCGACGGCGTGCTGCGGTCCTGCGCCGGCTTTGCGGTCGACGAGTCCCTCTTAACCGGTGAATCGTTTCCGGTTCGCAAGGCGGCCGCCGAGGGCGAGCCCACCATGAGAGGCCCCGGCGGCGACGATCAACCGTTTGTGTTTTCCGGCAGCCTGGTGGTGCAAGGGCACGGCCTGGCTCAGGTTCTGGCAACGGGCCTCAACACGGAACTCGGACGGATCGGCAAGGCGCTGGCCACCGTCGAGCGCGAGCCCACCCCGTTGCAGCGGGAGACTGGCCGAGTGGTCAAACGCCTCGCTGTGGCGGGATTCGTCCTGTGCGTCGTCCTCGCGGTGGTGTACGGATTGACCCGCGGAGACTGGCTGAACGGTGTCTTGGCCGGGCTGACGTTGTCGATGGCGATCCTGCCGGAAGAATTTCCGGTGGTGCTCACGGTGTTTCTCGCCTTGGGCGCGTGGCGGATCTCGCAACAACGGGTGTTGACCCGGCGCGTCGCCGCGGTTGAGACGCTGGGAGCCGCCACGGTGTTGTGCGTCGACAAGACGGGGACGTTGACCGAGAACCGGATGTCCGTCGCCGCACTCTGCGCGGACGAGCGGGTGTTCGACATCGACGACGTCAAATCCGGCGAGCTGCCGGATGAGGTTCACCGCGTGCTCGAATTCGGCATCCTGGCGAGCCAACGCCGGCCGTTCGACCCCATGGACAAGGCCCTCCATCAGATCGGGGCGCGGACGCTGGCGAGAACCGAGCATCTGCACGGCGATTGGAAGCTGGTGGACGAATACCTCCTGTCCAAAGAGCTGCTGGCGATGTCTCGTGTGTGGCAGTCTCCCGATGCGGAGTCGTACGTCATCGCCGCCAAGGGCGCTCCCGAGGCCATTGCCGACCTCTGCCATCTGAACGCGGCCCGAATCGAGTCGCTGACCCAGCGGGTGAACGCGATGGCGAAGCGGGGATTACGCGTGCTGGGGGTGGCCGGTGCCTCTTTCAAGCGGAGTGCCTTGCCGCCAATTCAGCACGACTTCGACTTTCGGTTGATCGGGTTGATCGGCTTCAGGGATCCCGTGCGCCCGACCGTCGCTGCTGCAATCCGGGAAAGCAACCACGCGGGCATCCGGTTGGTCATGATCACCGGGGACCATCTCCAGACCGCCCAACACGTCGCCCGCGAAATTGGCCTGGAGCATGAGACAGGGTTCATCACCGGACCAGAACTCGACACGATGGACGATGCCGAGCTGCGACGCCGTCTCAAGACCGTGAATATTTTCTGCCGGGCGGTGCCGGAACAGAAGCTACGGCTGGTCAACGCCCTCAAAGCCGACGGCCACATCGTCGCGATGACGGGAGACGGGGTTAACGACGCGCCCGCGTTGAAAGCCGCGCACATCGGGATCGCGATGGGTGAGCGCGGCACCGACGTGGCGCGGGAATCCGCGGCGCTGGTGCTGCTCAACGACGAGTTCTCGTCGATCGTGCACGCGGTCAGGCTGGGGCGAAGGATCTTCGACAATCTCAAGAAGGCGGTTGCCTTCATCATCGCGGTGCACGTGCCGATCATCGGCGTGTCGCTGATTCCGGTCGCGCTCGGATGGCCCCTCGTGCTCTTTCCGGTTCACATCGTGTTCCTCGAACTGATCATCGATCCGGCCTGCACGGTGGCGTTCGAAGCCGAGCCGGAAGAGGCCGACGTCATGCGGCGCCCGCCTCGCCCCGCTCGTGCGTCGCTCTTCGACCGGCGCACGGTGACCGTGAGCCTGCTGCAGGGGGCCGCCGTGCTGCTCATCGTCCTCGCCGTGTTCAGCCTCTCGCTCTCCCGTGGCCACGGCGCAGACGAAGCGCGCGCCCTGACGTTTACCACGCTGGTCATCGCGAACCTCGGGCTGATCTTTACCAACCGCTCGTGGACGCGAACGATTCCGGCGATGCTCGGCACGCCGAACCAGGCGTTCTGGTGGGTCACGGGAGGCACGTTGGCGTTCCTCGCGATGGTGCTGTACGTGCGGTCCCTGAGTCGCCTGTTCCAGTTTGCGCCGCTGCATGCGTCCGACCTGGCGCTGTGTCTCGTCGCGGGCGTCGTGACGACGGTGGGGTTTGAACTCGTGAAGGTCTTCCATGCGGGTCGGAGACGATCGTTGGCAGGGCGAGGCCCACTGACGCAGCAGGGGTAGGGTCCATCTCAAGGAGGCGTCGATGACGCAGCAGGCTGCGCCAGGCGCTCGGGCGTTGAGCGGTCCGGCTCATCGGGTTGGGCCTGACCGCTTCCGTACCCTCGATCGCGACGCATTCGACGTGATCGTGGTGGGAGCCGGAACCGGCGGGCTCACGGCCGCGGCGCTCCTGGCCCGTCAGGGTCGTTCGGTACTCGTGCTCGAGGGCCACGATGTGGCGGGTGGCAACGCCACGGTCTTTCACCGCCCGGGGTACGAGTTCGATGTCGGTCTTCATTACCTCGGCGATTGTGGCCCCGACGGAACCATCCCGCGCATCCTTCGTGCCGCCGGCGCGGAGGACGTGGTCTTCCGCGAGCTCGATCCAGACGGGTTCGATACGCTCGTCTTTCCCGACTTCACGTTTCGCGTGCCGAAGGGAGTCGGGGCGTACCGTGCCAGACTGATCGAACGATTTCCCGCCGAGGCGACGGGGATCGATCGGTATCTCGATGTGCTGCGAGGGATCTCGTCGTTGCAGGGCCTCGGCGGCGGGATCTCGGCATCCCTGACTACCCTCTGGCGGGCCCGCAAGGTCGCGCGGTATCTCGGAGCGACGCTCGGGGACTTCCTCTCGTCGTGCACGCAGGACGAACAACTCCGGGCGGTGTTGGCGGGACAGAGCGGCGACTACGCAGAACCGCCAAGTCGCGCGTCGCTGGTCATGCACGCGATGGTGGTGACGGGTTATCTTCAGGGTGCGTACTACCCCGCCGGCGGAGGCCAGACGATCTCCGACCGTCTGGCCGAATCCATCGAGCGCCACGGCGGCAAGATCCTGCTTGAGGCGCCGGTCACTCGAATCCTGATCGAGGGTGGGAGCGCCGTGGGCGTGGAGTTCGAGAGCCCGCACCTCGGGCGCCGCACGGTGCGCGCGCCGGTCGTGATCTCGGATGCCGATCTCAAGGAGACGATGCTGGCGCTGGTGGGGCACACCTACCTCAGGCCCTCGACGGTCAAGCGGATCGGAGGCTATGAGATGGCGCCCGCGCTGGGCGTCGTCTACCTCGGCGTGCGCCGTGATTTTCGAGCCGAGGGCGTGCCGAACACGAATTTCTGGATCCATCCGTCCTACGACCAAGAGCAGGTGTATGCCGAGGTGCGCCTCGGACGGCTTCATCCCGAACCGTTCTGCTATATCGCGATCGCGACGCTCAAGGATCCCGACAATCCGCGCCTCGCCCCTCCGGGCATCGCCAACGTGGAGCTCGTGACGGTCGTCCCTTCGGAGCCCGAGGCGTGGGGGACGACCGCGGAGGAGGTGTCGAGCGGAGCCTATCGGAAGAACCCGACCTATCATCGGATGAAGGAAGCGTTCGCGGCGCGGCTTATTACGATGGCCGAGCGCGTGTTCCCCGGACTCGGGAAAGACATCGTGTTTCAGGAGACCTCAACCCCCATGACGCACTCGCGCTATACCCGATCGACCGGCGGCACCGCGTACGGCCTCGCCCTCATCCCGTCGCAGTTTCTGTTCCGGCGGCCCAGCCACGCGACCGAGATCAAAGGGCTCTTGCTGTGCGGGGCGAGCACGTACACAGGGCACGGCATCATGGGCGTGATGTGGTCGGGGGTGCTCGTCGCGTCGCGCGTGGTGGGTGGAGGGGTGCTCAAGGACGTGATCGGAGCGGGCCGGCGGGGATGAGTCAAGGGCTTATGCGAATCAGCACGCGTTTCATTCCACAGTTCAGGGCCGCCAAAAGCGATCCATGGTCGCGATACGAATGATAAAGACGGTGGTCTTCTGGTTGACGATGGCCTCGCTGATCGCTTCCCCGGTTGGCGGGGTGTCTCCCTCGTCCATCCAGCGGGTGTATGTCGTCAACCAAGATTCAAACAGCGTGTCGGTCATCGACGCCACGAATCTGAAGGTCATCGCCGGCGTTCCAACCGGGTCGAATCCTCGGAGCGTGAATGTCGATCCCCAAGGACGGTATTTCTATGTGACGGTTCTCTTCACCAGAGATTCGGATGACCTGGTTCAGGTGTTCGATGTCCGGACCAATGCCCTGCTGACGTCAGTGATCGTAGGACATCAGCCGGCGGATGTCGTTCCAGATCCCGCTGGAACACGTCTCTATGTGTCCAGCGAATTCGCGAACACGCTGTCTATTATTTCTGTCCCGGAGTTTAAGGTCATCGAGACCCTGAAGCTGAAAGGAAAAGGCCCGCACGGCCAGGTGATGACCCCTGATGGGAAGACGGTCTTGACCGCCAACGGTCGCTCCGGAGACGTGTCAATGGTTGATGTGGTTCATAAGAACGTCGATCTCATTCAATTGCCGCGGGGCGCCCAGCCGGTTGCGTTGGGGGTGAGCCGGGATGGGGCGTTCGGCTATGTCACGGATGCCGGGTTAAATCAGGTTCATAAGATCGACGTGGTGAACAAAGCGGTGGTGGCCAGCCTGACCATTGGGAAGCGCCCGATGCAGGCGCTAGTTCATCCCACTCACCCTTTCCTGTACATTCCCTGTCTGGAGTCGGATGCCGTGTACAAGGTCGATCTCGACGCGTGGAAGGTGGAGAAAGTGATTGCCGTCGGCAAGGGACCGCACGGCATTGCCTATACGGCTGATGGACGATACGCGTATGTCACGCTGACCGGGGAAAGGCCCGAAGGGCGCGTCGCGGTGCTTGATACAGAAACGGATCGGGTCCAAACCACCATCCCGGCGGGTGACTCCCCCAAGGGGATCGCGGTCTTGTTTGGGAAAAACCAGGGATGGTAGCAATCGGCCGGTGCAAGAGTAACGGTTCGCGGCAACACCTATGAGGAGAACGGCCGATCTAAAATCCTTAACCAGCGCCCCACGGGGAGCAAGATCACGTCATTGTGTGACTAAATTCTTTGAAATGTCAGAGGTTCTTACAAGAATTCAAGTCGTCATTCCCGAATGTTTTATCGGGAATCCAGAATTCAGAAAATAAAGATCTTATGGATTCCCGCTTTCGCGGGAATGACAATTCATGGCGGACTTTGACGTGACCCTGCCACGGGGGAGCATCTTTACTCTGTTGACGCCCCACCCCTCAAAGGTCTATGCTGGCGCTACGATTTTCCTCCGAGGGCTGGCTGGTGAAGCTGCTGATCGAACTTGAGCAAGAAGAAGACGGACGCTGGATTGCCGAGGTGCCCGATCTTCCTGGTGTCGTGGCCTACGGTCAGACGCGGGAAGATGCGCTGGCTCGGGTTCAGGCCTTGGCCCTGCGCGTGCTCGCCGAGCGTTTAGAACACGGCGAAGCCGCTCCCGAACTGCTGAGTGTCTCCTTCCGAGCGGCGTGAGCCAATGGGCTGCCGTCAATGCGCGACGCCTGTTGGCGGCGCTTTTACGGATCGGCTGGAGCATCAAGCGGGAGTCTGGATCTCACCGCACGTTGTCGCGACCCGACTGGCCCGACGTCGTGTTCGCGTTTCACGACAGTGACGAGATTGGTCCGCGGATGCTCGCGCACATCGCCAAGCGGACCGGGTTACAGCCCGAGGATTTGTAATCGGGTGGTTTTCTCTTTCTAGGGAGAAGGGGACGGATTTATTTTCTCGATGATGTCGAAAATATTTGACACGCTTAGATTTCATGGGATCAAAGGCAAACCTTAGAAGGTCGACTAGCGAGGAACGCTCCTATGAAGCGATGGCCCAGGACATTCGAATGTTTGGTGGTGGTGGTCGCCCTCTTTGGACTCGCGATCATGGCCAATGCGGAGACTGCCCGGTTCGGAACCCCGAAGGAGGCCGAAGGGACTCGCGTCTTCAAGGCGACTGACCATCCCAACTACACCGGACAGTTTCACCTCCGAGGTCAGCGGGCCACCCTGGTCGGAGGCATGCAGGATCATTCGCCGTGGGACCATCTCGATTATGCGGGAAAGCACCTGACAACTGTGTCAGGGACCATCGACATTGACGTGAACGAACTGACCAACACGGGGAAAGTCGTGGCCGAGTTTGTCGAAGGAGCCGACCGGTATCGGATCACGTTCGATCACTTTGCCGCCTCGCAGCCCTACCAAGATGGAGGAATTGCCACCAGGGTCTATGAGCATGGGGACTCGGGCAACGGTGACCCGCTGTATCCGAAGACCTGGCTGTACCTGGGCGGGTGGGGCACGGCGAGTCTGTGGAAGAACGATCAGATACTCTACAAAGACTATTCAGCCCACTTCATGGTGATGGAACGGTCGCGCGATCCCAATACCCATGTGGTCCGCTATCCCGTGAAGCGGACGCTCCCCGGAGGGGAAACCGATCCCGCTGGGATGGAGATCGACCTCTGGGTTCGCTCAAAAGAGGCCAACAGCAAGAACTTTCCGCCGTTTGAAACCTTTATCCATCTCTACTGGGATGAGGTGACCTGGCGATAGCCTACAACACGGCTCTCAGACGACCATGTGCAAGATGGGGATTCCGTCATCGTGGGCGCGCTGAGCTCTGGATGAGCTCGACCGGTATGGGGCGGCGAAACTCTCTCACCAAAGACGGCAAGACACCATGAAGTGGGTCACGCGGGAAGGCGCCAAAACGGATCGGGTGGCCTGTCCCTGGCTGATTCAACGCTTTATCGACCACGAAGCGGAGTTTCTCTTCGTGGCCAAGAGCCACGTTCTGGAAACAACCCAACGGGTTGGGGGAAAATCCTTTGATGCCTCTGCGGCAGATTATACGCATCGAGGAAACCGCTGCACCTTTGAAGTCCTTCTTGAAGAGTTCAAGCTGGAAGATCCTGCGCTCCATCAGCTCGCGCGGATCGTGCATGGGGCCGATATTGAGGAGGAGCTCCATACCTGCCCAGAATCCGCTGGTCTTCTGGCCATTGCCCAGGGGTTTTTCGCAACCACGCCGGACGATCAAGAGAAATTAACACGGCAGTTTCCCGTCTATGATGCGTTATACGCCTATTGCCGGAACCTGACTGCTCGTGGCGCGTAATGGCTGGCTGACTTTCTTCGCCAAATCGGTCCGGACCTTTTCCTACGGCTCGCTGGGCGTCCTGTTCCCGGTCTACCTTACACAATTAGGCGTTGGACCACGTGGCCTAGGGATCGCGGTCACCCTGACGTTGCTGTCCAGTGCAGGGCTGACGTACGCCATCGCCCGCCCTTCGGCACGGCGCGGCCCGCGCACGCTCTTGATCGTGCTGGCTGGGCTGGGTGTTACCTCGGCGCTCCTGTTGATGTTCTTTCGCACCTCGTGGATCGTGGTACTCGCGGCCATGATCGGCAACCTGGCCGTGGGAACGGGCGAAACCGGGCCGTTTCTCTCCCTGGAGCAGGTGATCTTGGCGCGGACCACTTCCAGGGACCGCTTGGGCAGCGTGATGAGTTTCTACAGCGTGGTGGGCTACGTGGCCGCGGCTCTCGGCGCCGCGTTGGTGAGCCTCAATGTAATCACCCCCCTGGTTCTGTTTGGCATTTCCCTGGTCAGTAGTATCGTGCAGATTGTTTCGTACGTGATGATGGAGCCCGAATCCAGGGCTCCCTTGCCCGAGCACCACGCCGGTGGTCTGCCGTCACGGCCACTCATTCGGCGTCTGGCGGCCCTGTTTGCGCTCGACTCGTTTGCAGGCGGATTCGTCATTCAAAGCCTCGTCCTATACTGGTTTCATTCACACTTCGGTCTGGATCTGGCTACACTCGGCTGGATTGCCTTCGGGACGCAGGGTCTTTCCGGGGTGTCTCTTCTATTGGCCCCGCCGCTGGCGCGGCGGTTCGGGCTCGTTCCGACCATGGTGTTTTCTCACCTCGTCTCCAATGTGTTCCTGATCGCGTTGGCGCTGGCTCCAACGGTAGGGGTGGCCGTCTCCTTGCTGTTTGTTCGGCACCTGCTCTCCCAGATCGATGTGCCCACGCGCCAGACGTTCCTGATGCTCGCGGTGGAAGACCACGAGCGGGACGGCGCAGCCACGTTCACCAACATGAGCCGGACCTTGGCGCAATCCATCAGCCCGGCGTTGACCGGCTGGGTGATGCTCGGTCTCTCGGTCTCCGCGCCGTTCGTCTTGGGAGGCGGGCTCAAGATCGCCTACGACGTCATGCTCTACGCCGCTGTGCGGAACGTTCGCCACAGGTAAGGTCTCTCGGGTAGGCTACCGAGAGTCGCGGCCGCGGTCGAATTGAGGTGTCCCCACACTGGGAGGGATCTAGGGAAGGGACTTTATGGGCGCTCTTGCTCGGTTCCTATCCGATTCGAGTGGGGGTGACGCGACCACCGCGGGTGATGGGGCGGGCCGAGGCCATGGCGCATCAACACGTGTGCGGAGCGCCGCTGAGTCGTTTATCCGGGATTCGCGGGTTGCCCGCCCGGCCCAGATCAGGCCGCCGGCTTTCGTTCGCTGCGCTCGTTCCCGGTATCCGCAAACTGTGGCGCGCACTTCTGCACCCACGTGACGATCACCCAGCAACTTGAGGCGATGATGCCGATGACGAACATCCAGTTATAGACCGGTTTACCCACTTTGCCGAGCAGAGGACCGAGCACCAACAACAGGACTTGGTAGGCCAGCGGGAGCACCACCAGCGTGGAGGCCGGGACGACGATTTCGCGGAACGGGCCGAGCCCTTTCCATGCGTCGGATCGATCCGCCGCAATCTGACGGGCGCCCAGCAAGAGCGTGATCAGGGCGGCGCCATAGCCGATAAACTGCACAAGATTTGACGCCCGAAACTTCCCGACCATTGTTTCCCGGAAGAGCGGGATTTGTCCGAGAATCGCGGCGAACAAGGCCGCCAACGCGACGGCCACGCCATATTGCATTAACCACTTCTTGGTTTGCATTGCGTGCCTCCTGTGCGCTTGCCCCGCTTCGTAACGGCGGAGAAAACGTGTGCGCGATTCATCGCGAAGCGAACGCACGGAAGCCTACCATGCAACGGCGCGTTTGTCGTCTCGTCGTCGCGTCCTCCCCCGTTACCGTGGGGCGCGATGGTTCTAAGGGGACGGATCTATTTTCTCGATAATTTCCGTCTGGGCTATTTAGCGACCGGCGAGTTCCCGCGGATATCGACCCTCAGCCCTGCGTGAGCGAGCATCGTCATGAGCGCGTCCGTGGAGTGCCGAACGGTGGAACTGAGGGTGTCAGGAAAGGCCGCGCTCCTCGCGGAGCGCTTCTAACTCGGCGATGGCTTCCAGATCCTTGGGGCGGCCCGCCGCGCGTTTGACTTGGATGAGTCGATCCAGGCCGAGACAGCGACATCGAATGCCAAAGACC
Source organism: Nitrospirota bacterium (assembly GCA_016201825.1). Classification (GTDB taxonomy): domain Bacteria; phylum Nitrospirota; class Nitrospiria; order 2-01-FULL-66-17; family 2-01-FULL-66-17; genus 2-01-FULL-66-17. Next base: position 11,908 of record JACQCD010000044.1, read on the forward strand.
GTGAGGTCGATGCAATCAGGAAGAAGCGATTCATAGCTTCCTCCCCCGGCAATCTCACCGAATACATCAAGACTTCCGAGGGATGTGGTGAGTGTGAAGTTAAGCCCCCGCCGGATGGTCTCAACGTCCCAGTGAAATGGAAGGCCAGGCGGCGCGCCGCGAAGGTACGGCGCATAGGGCCTCAGCGCGGAAACGAGGCGGACGATGTTTTCCGGCCCCCGCGAGTACACAATGTCAACATCTTCGGTCAGGCGGGCCGAGCCGTGGGCGGTGGCCGCCGCCCCGCCCACGAGGATGAACTCAACGCCCCCGTCGCGTAAGGCTTTCAGCAGACCTTCGAAATCGATCATCGCCCGGCACGGCCCGCACGCCTCAGTTCTTCGGCAAACCGTTGGAGAGCCATCAGCTTCCGGAAGCGTTCGTCCACCGAGAGTTTCAGATTCTCCCGCAGTAGGGTCCGGTCGACATCACGCTTGTAGGCCTCGATCACCGGGTCGGGGTCGAGTTGAATCTCGCTTCGTTGTCGCTTTTCCGTCATCGCTCATCAACTCCGGGTGCCATGCTCATGCAACAAAATTCAATGACGAGCGTATCGGAATGGCGAAACAAGTGCAAGGCGTGTTACAGGGTCCAAACCATAAATACCCCGTTTGGGGGGTTGTGCGCTTTGTTCGGCTGCTCCAGAATGACACGTGTTCTGCGTTCTGTTGGTGATTCCGTCGAGAAGGGCTTTGCGTCAGCGAACCGAGGATCGAGGGAGGTGCCCATGGCGCTGAAGACTATGCCGTCGCAATCAGAGCACATCGAGCGTCTTGTCCGCGTGCCCGCGGATGGGGTCACGTTGGAGGGGGCGCTGGTCATCCCCTCCGGGGCGCGGGGGATCGTGCTGTTCGCGCACGGCAGCGGGAGCAGCCGGCACAGCCCGCGAAATAATTTCGTTGCGCGCGCCGTGCAGGCCGGAGCGCTCGGCACGCTGTTGATCGACCTGCTCACCGAGCAAGAGGACGCGACGTACGAGACGCGTTTCGACATCGACCTCTTGGCGCGTCGCTTGACCGCCACCACGGAGTGGCTCGGGAAGGAACCTGCCACGCAGCGCTTCGACATCGGCTATTTTGGTGCGAGCACGGGCGCAGCCGCGGCGCTGAAGGCGGCGGCCGCCCTGGGTCGGATCATCAAGGCGGTGGTGTCGCGTGGCGGACGGCCCGATCTGGCGGAGCCGGTGTTGGGCCGGGTTCACGCGCCCACGCTGCTGATCGTCGGCGGTTTCGATGACGTGGTGATCGACCTCAATCGACAAGCCTACGCGCGGCTGACCTGCGCCAAAGAGCTGGTGATCGTTCCCGGGGCGACGCATCTGTTCGAGGAGCCCGGCACGTTGGAGGAAGTCGCCCGCCTCGCGACAGAATGGTTCGACCGCTATCTCGGTTCGGCCGGGCGAGGGAAACCCTGACCGTGGTTGGCTCAGGGCGAAATTTTGGTGCGTGGGAGGAGCTGAGTGGGCGTCGTCGTGGCGCGGACACGAGTAGGCTTGGCGGAGACGTCAGTCGGCACCCGAAGTTGCGCGACGATCTGCCGCTCGGCTTCGAGCCAGTCTTCCACGTCATACCCGTGAGCTTTGCCCCGTTGCAGGTACAACTCATAAGCTCGTCGGGCGGTCCGCTCGTACAGCGACGGGTCGGAGATGCAGAACTCGACGGATCGCGTAGTGGGTGCGGCAATGGTTCTCACTGGTCGTGTTTCCATGGTCGGGTACCCTCCGTTGCGTGTCGTATGTTGGTGGGCCTCTGACTCCAGATGACCTGATGACCTATAGATTATGTATACCACACACCGCCGTCGGAGGCGATTCCACGATCTGGGGGGAACGGATGATTTTCCGAGGGAGAGGTCTCACCCGATTTGGGGAGGGGTGTGATCACTCCTTTGCCTAACGGAATACACCGATCGGGGAATGGATGCGGTTTGGCGACTAGGGCATACTGCAAAAGGGAGGGATGGACGGTTGAGGTCGACATGATGGGAGAGATGACGGCCGGTGTGCGCGACCGACGCGGGGTTCCGCAGGTCGTCCAAGCGGCCGGCCGAGGAGCGGACGATGCCGATGTATGAATATGAATGTCAGACCTGCAAGAAAGTTTTTATGGTCGCGCTGTCGTTCGCCCAACACGACCACAACCGCGTGAAGTGTCCCGGTTGCCAATCGTCGGAGGTGAGGCAGTTGATCAGCAGTTTCATCGCCAAGACCGCCAGCAAGACTTGACCGACCTCGCACCGCCGAGGAGCGGGGGGGGCCGATGCCTTGGGGAGGAAAGAAGACCATGGCCTTTCGAAATCGTGAGCAGGCCGCCGGCTTACTGGCCAAGCGGCTCGCCGCGTACCGCGGGCAGGCGCCGCTGGTGTTGGCCATCCCGCGCGGCGCTGCGCCCATGGCTCGGATCATTGCCGACGCGCTCGAGGGGGAGATGGACGTGGTGTTGGTCCACAAACTGAGGATGCCGGGTCAGCCCGAGTTGGCCATCGGCTCGGTCGATGAAACCGGCCAGGTCTATGTGGGAGAGTACGCCCGGGGTTTCGGCGTGAGCGATGAGGATCTCGCTCAGGAAAAACAGGTGCAACTCGACACGCTTCGAAAACGCCGCGCGCTGTATTCCCCCGTGCATCCCCCGACCGATCCGTCCGGGCGCATCGTCATTGTGGTGGATGATGGCATCGCCACCGGTTCGACCATGATCGCCGCTCTGCGCGCCATCCGTGCCAAGAAGCCCGCGAAGCTGATCGCGGCCACGGGGGTGGCCCCGCGAGACATCTTGGAGACGATCCGGGGCTTGGCCGACGAGGTGGTCTGCCTGGAGTCCCCCGAGGTCTTCTACGCGGTCGGAGAGTTCTTCGACGAATTTGCCCAGGTGTCAGACGAGGAGGTCATCGAGGTTCTCAAACAGGGGCGCGCGAAGTCTCACACGCCGTAACATCAAAGACAAGCGGGACGTCAGTCCCCGCCGGAAGGAGCGAGCCGATGAAAGCACAGTCCAAGCCTGTCGGTCGGAAGGTCCCAAAGGACCATAGGGTCCAGGGCCCGACCGACGATGCGTATCGATCCCGGGGCAAGCTTCCCGACCCGACCGTGTGTCCCACGTGCGGGGCCGTGTATCACGAAGGGCGGTGGACGTGGGCCGTGCGGCCTGCTGAGGCGCATCAGGAAACGTGTCCGGCGTGCCATCGAACGCATGACCGGTACCCGGCGGGGTTTGTGACGGTGAGCGGCCCGTTTCTCGGGACCCACCACGACGAGATCCTGAACGTGGCCCGGAACGAGGAGAAGACCGCCAAGACCGAACACCCCCTCCGCCGGATCATGGCGATTGAGGAGCACCCCGACCGTCTGGTGATCACGACCACCGACACGCACCTGCCTCGCCGGATCGGCGAGGCGCTCTCGCACGCGTACCACGGCACGCTCGACCTGCAATACGCGGACGAGGACCAGCTCATTCGAGTGAACTGGACGCGGTAAGCGAGGGTGAAAGAATACCCCGTTCGAGGGGTTGTCCCGGTCGGGGTATCCGACGCAGAATGAGGCGCGTTTCACCTTCGTGTGGTGAGCTACTCGGGGACGGGGACAGACCGTGAAGCCGGTTCGGACGTTTACCGTGGTGCCATCGCTCCCGCCCAGACTGGAGCGACTGCGGGATCTCGCATATAACCTTTACTGGTCGTGGGACCACACCACTCGAGGGATGTTCCGTCGCCTTGATGCGGAGTTGTGGGAAGACAGCGGACATAACCCCGTCCTGATGTTGGGGCGGATCAATCAGAGTACACTGAACGCCGCGCTGGAGGACGAAGGGTTCCTCTCCCACTACGACCGCGTCTGCAAGAGACTGGATACCTATCTGGGAAGCCCAACCACCTGGTACCGTACCACCCGAAGGGGAACCGGGGCCGAATGCATCGGGTATTTCTCGGCCGAATTCGCGCTGACCGACTGCTTGCCGTTGTACTCGGGCGGCCTGGGCATTCTCGCCGGCGATCACTTGAAGTCGGCCGGTGAACTGGGGCTTCCGATGGTGGGGGTCGGCTTGCTGTATCAACAGGGCTACTTCACGCAGTACCTCAACGCCGACGGCTGGCAACAGGAATCCTCCACCGACAACGATTTTTACAACCTGCCCCTCCAGCCGGTGCGGGATGAGGGCGGTCGCCATCTCACGGTCTCGGTGGCGTTGCCGGGACGAGACGTCGCCATCCAAATCTGGCGCGTCCAGGTGGGCCGGGTTCCCCTCTATCTCTTGGATACCAACACCGCCGCAAACCGGCCGGAGGACCGCGCCATCACCGACCAGCTCTACGGCGGCGATATCGAGGTTCGGCTGCGCCAGGAAATGGTCTTGGGCATGGGAGGGTTGAGGGCGCTTCTGGCGCTGGGTCTACGGCCCACGGTCTGCCACATGAACGAGGGACACTCGGCGTTTCTCGCGCTCGATCGGATCCGTTGTCTGATGGCGGAGTACGGACTGTCCTTCCCCGAGGCGCGCGACGTCGCCGCGGCCGGGCACGTCTTCACGACGCACACCGCCGTGTCCGCTGGCAGCGATTATTTTTCGCCGGAGCTGATCGAACGGTACTTGGGCCAGTTGTACCGAGACCTCGGTCTTTCGCGGAATGAATTCTTCGCGCTGGGCCGACAGAATCCGGACGACGACCACGAGGCGTTCTGCATGACGGTCCTCGCGCTGCGGCTCTCGGCCCACCTCAACGCCGTGAGCCGTCTCCACGAAACCGTGTCGCGGAGGATCTGGGGCGGAGTCTGGCCGCACGTGCCTCGCGACGAATCTCCGCTCTCCCACGTCTCGAACGGGATCCATGTGCGGTCGTGGATTTCGCGCGATCTGGATGAACTGTTCGATCTCTATCTGGGTGAAAATTGGGTGGAGCGGGCGGGCGAGTCGGCCGTCTGGCAGGGGGTGGAGCGCATCCCGTCGGTCGAGTTGTGGCGGGCGTACGAACGGCGGCGGGAGCGGCTGGTGGCGTTCGCGCGGGGGCGTTTTCGCGGGCAGCTCCAGGCCAAGGGCGCGACCGAGTCCGAACTCTCGCGGGCCGACGAGGTCTTAAACCCCGACATCCTGACGATTGGATTTGCCCGCCGTTTCGTCCCGTACAAGCGCGCCACCCTCCTGCTGCGCGATCCGGATCGGCTGGCCGCCCTGCTCAACGACTCGAACCGACCCGTGCAAATCATCTACGCGGGCAAAGCGCACCCCCGCGACGATGCCGGCAAGGAATTGATCCGCGAGATCCTTCACCTGGCTCGGCAGGAACGGTTTAGGAACCGTATCGTCTTCTTGGAGAATTACGACATGGAGGTGGCGCGGTACATGGTTCAGGGAGTGGACGTGTGGCTCAACACGCCGCGCCGGGGCTTGGAGGCGAGCGGGACGAGCGGGATGAAAGCGGCGGCCAACGGGGTGCTGAACCTGAGTATCCTCGACGGCTGGTGGGAGGAGGCCTATCGCCCCGAGCTTGGCTGGGCCATCGGTCGCGGGGAGGAAGACGGCAACGAGGCCAACCGGGACGAGGTCGAGTCTCACGCCCTGTACGACCTTCTGGAGAAGGAAGTGGTCCCGATGTTCTACGAGCGGGGATCCGACCATCTCCCGCGCCGATGGATCGCCCGTATGAAACGAGCGATGACGACGCTGTGCCCCGCGTTCAACACGCACCGGATGGTGCGCGAATACGCCGAGCGCTTCTACTTCCCGGCCGGCGAGCACTTCGAGCGGCTCTTCGCGACGGGGTTCGCGCGGGCGAAGAGCCTCGCGGCGTGGAAAGCGAAGACGCGATCCCACTGGTCCGAACTGCGGATCGAGAAGATCGAGGCACCGGGTCCCCTCCAATTGAAGGTCGGAGATAAGACCGACGTGAAGGCCTGGGTGCGGCTGGGCACGCTCGCGCCGGGAGATGTGTCGGTGCAACTCTACCTGGGACGCCTGGATGCGCGGGGAGAGATCGCGGATGCCGAGGTAACCCAAATGGAGTTCAAGGAACGATCGAGCGACGGCCTGTCGTTGTTCGAGGCCTGGGCGGTCCCGTGCAGCAAGAGCGGTCTGCACGGCTATACGGTTAGGATCGTGCCGGGGCACGAGGATCTGTGGAATCCGTGGGAGATGGGCCTGGTCCTGTGGGCCTAAGAGCCTGTCCATGGACGGCCATCTGCGGCGTTGTCGGTCGGTCTTGCGTGCTCACGTACGACACGTAGGGGTTCGACATGTCGAACCCCTACAAGGCGCGCAAGGCCTCCTTCCGCCTTGCATCTGGCCATCCCTGAACAGGCTCCAACACCCATATACTCGGACACACTTCTAAACCGAGGGAGCCCGACGGAGACGGTGCAGATCATCGAGCGATCCGCGTTCCCTGTGCTCTGTGAGGCGCTGCAACGGCGAGGTTACGAACTGGTCGGGCCCACGCTCCGCGACGGCGCGATCGTCTACGATCGGCTCGCGTCGGCCGCCGATCTGCCGATCGGGTGGACGGACGAGCAGCAGGGCGGAGCGTATCGCCTCAAACAACGACCGGATGGCGCGCTCTTCGGCTACGCCGTCGGCCCGCACTCGTGGAAGAAATACTTTCTGCCGTCGGAGCAGGCGCTCTGGCGAGCCGAACGCGAGGAGAACGGGTTTCGCATTATCGAAGACCGGCGGGACGCTCCGAAACTCGTGCTGATCGGGGTCCGTTCGTGCGAATTGCACGCCATGGCCATCCAAGACAAGGTGTTGATGGGCGGGGCGTGCGTCGATCCCTGGTACGCGTCGCAACGCGAACGCGTGTTCATTGTGGCGGTGAACTGCGGGCAGGCGGGGGGCACGTGCTTTTGCGTGTCGATGCACACGGGGCCGAAGGCGACGTCGGGGTACGACTTGGCGTTGACCGAGGTCTTGGAAGGCGACCGTCATTACTTCGTGGTCGATGTCGGCACGGAAGCGGGTGAGGCGCTTCTTCTGGACATCCCGCACCGCGAGGCGCGCGACGAGGAAGCGAAGACCGCCGAGGAGGTCGTGACGCAGACGGCGAAGACGATGGGCCGGACGATGGACACCACCTCCATTAAGGAACTTCTGTATGCCAATGTGGAGCATCCTCGTTGGGAGCGCGTCGCGGCCCGCTGCCTGGCGTGCGGCAACTGCACGATGGTCTGCCCGACTTGTTATTGCACCACGGTGGAAGACGTGACGGATCTCGCGGGCGAGCAGACCGAGCGGCGGCGGACGTGGGACTCGTGTTTCACGATGGACTTCTCCCACCTCCACGGCGTCGGCAGCGTGCGATCGTCGACCAAGGGCCGTTACCGCCAGTGGATGACGCACAAGCTCGCCACCTGGTTCGACCAGTTCGGCACCAGCGGCTGCGTGGGGTGCGGTCGATGCATTACGTGGTGCCCGGTCGCGATCGACATCACCGAAGAAGTCCGCGCGATCCGCGAGGCCACGTCGTGAACGGACCATTGTCCCCCGTCGGGGTTCAACATGTTGAACCCCGACAAAATCCCTACGTTCCGCATCTTGCCGAGATTGTCGAGAAACGATGGGAGGCGCCGCGGATTTTTACCTATCGCCTCCGGTTCCGCGACGAGGCGCGCCGTCGCGCGTTCCGATTTTTCCCCGGCCAATTTAATATGATCTACGCCTTCGGCGTGGGGGAGGTGCCGATCTCGATCGTCTCCGACCCCGAGGACGCCGACCTGCTCGATCATACGATCCGAGTGGCGGGAGACGTCACGGGCGCGCTGGATCGCCTTGATGCGGGCGACGTGGTGGGGCTCCGAGGACCGTACGGCAGCGGCTGGCCGCTGGAGGAGGCGCGCGGCAAGGACGTGATCCTGGTGACGGGGGGGCTCGGCTGCGCGCCGGTGGTGTCGGTGATCAACTACGTCGTCAAGCGGCGCGAATCCTACGGCGCGCTCAAGATCCTCCACGGGATCAAGACGCCGAAGGACCTGCTGTATCGGGAGCGATTCCAGGCGTGGGGCCGCATTCCGAACACCGAGGTGCACCTGACCTCCGATCAAGGCGACGGGCAATGGCGCTATCACATCGGGGTGGTGACCAATCTCTTCCGGCGGATCACGATCGATACGCGCAACAGCCTCGTCATGATGTGCGGCCCGGAGACGATGATGCGCTTCTCGGTGCGCGATCTGATGACCCAGGGCCTGTCGGCCGACCGAATCTATCTCTCGTTGGAGCGGAACATGAAGTGCGCCGTCGTGCTGTGCGGGCACTGTCAATACGGCCCGACGTTCGTCTGCCGGGAGGGGCCGGTGTATCGCTACGATCGCATCCAGCCGTGGTTCGACGTCAAGGAGATCTGAGGTGGCGCCCGCGCCGAAACTCAAATTGGCCGTGTGGAAATTCGCGTCGTGCGACGGGTGCCAGTTGACCCTCCTCAATTGCGAGGATGAACTGCTGGCAATCGCCGACAGAGTCGACATCGCCGAGTTTCGCGAGGCGTCGCGGGCCGTGGCGCAGGGGCCGTACGATCTTTCCTTGGTCGAAGGGTCGATCACCACCGTCCGCGACGCCTCGCGGATACTGGAGATCCGGAGGGCGTCGAAGACTCTGGTGACGATCGGCGCCTGCGCCACGGCGGGGGGGATCCAGGCGCTGCGCAACTTCAAGGACGTGAACGACTTCATCTCGCTCGTCTACGCGTCGCCGCAGTACATCGACACGCTGGCCACCTCGACGGCCATCGCCGCCCACGTTCGCGTCGATTTCGAGCTGCGCGGCTGCCCCATCGATGCGCGGCAATTGATCGAGGTCATCGGCGCGTACGTTCACGGGCACCGGCCGCGCACGCCGTCTCACAGCGTGTGCATCGAGTGCAAGCAGAGGGGAACGGTCTGTGTGATGGTCGCCCGCGGCACGCCGTGTCTGGGACCCGTGACCCACACCGGTTGCGGCGCACTCTGCCCCACGTACCACCGCGGTTGCTATGGCTGTTTCGGCCCGATGGAGACGCCGAACACGGGCTCGTTGAGCGAGTGGTGGGGCCATCTCGGAGTGAGGGAGGAGGACGTCGTGCGCGCGTTCCGCACGTTCAACGCCGACGCCGAGGCGTTTCGCCGCGAGGCTCAAGCCCATGAGCACTAGGACGATCACGGTCGATACCCTGGCCCGCGTCGAAGGCGAGGGCGCCCTGACCGTCACCCTTGAGGGCGATACGGTGATCGACGTCAAGCTCAAGCTCTTCGAGCCGCCGCGCTTCTTCGAAGCGCTCCTGCGCGGCCGGCGATTCGAGGAGGCCCCGGACATCACGTCGCGCATCTGCGGGATCTGCCCGATCGCGTACCAGATGAGCGCGGCGCACGCGATGGAAAACGCGTGCGGCGTGAGGGTCGACGGAGCGCTCCGCGTGCTGCGGCGGCTGATCTACTGCGGCGAGTGGATCGAGAGCCACGCGCTGCACGTCTACATGCTGCACGCGCCGGACTTTCTCGGCTACGAGAGCGCGATCCACATGGCCAAGGACCATCCGGCCATCGTCGAGCGTGGACTTCAATTGAAGAAAGTAGGGAACGACGTGATCGTCCTGCTCGGCGGCCGGTCCGTCCATCCGGTCAACGTGCGCTTGGGCGGGTTCTATAAAGCGCCGACCAAGCTGGAGCTGGCTCCGCTGGCGGAGAAACTTCGGTGGGCGCGGGATGCCGCGATCGAGACCGTGCGCTGGGTGGCGAGTCTCCCGATCCCGGAGTTCGAGCAGGACTACGAGTTCGTCGGGCTGCGCCACCCCGACGAGTACCCGTTCAACGAGGGACGGCTGGTGTCGGATCGCGGGCTCGACATTGCGATTTCCGAGTACGACGCGCACTTCGCCGAAGAGCAGGTCGCGCATTCCAACGCCCTGCACTCGACGCTCCGCGAGCGGGGCGCCTACGCCGTCGGTCCCCTGGCGCGGTACAGCCTCAACTTCGACCGACTGTCGCCATTGGCGCAAGAGGCGGCTCGGGCGGCGGGTCTGGGCCCGGTCTGCCGGAATCCCTTTCAGAGCATCGTCGTCCGGAGCGTGGAAATTCTTTATGCCTGCGACGAGGCCCTGCGCCTCATCGACGGCTACGAGATGCCGGCGCGCCACGCGGTGGAGGTTCGCCCGCGCGCGGCGGTCGGTTACGCCTGCACCGAAGCGCCGCGCGGCATTCTCTACCACCGGTACCAGATCGACGAGCACGGGACGATCCTCGACGCGAAGATCGTCCCGCCCACGTCGCAGAACCAAAAGACGATCGAACGCGACCTCGCTCACGTCGTGCCCAAGTACGTCAGCCTTCCCAACGAGCAATTAACGTGGCGGTGCGAGCAGGCGATCCGAAACTATGACCCGTGCATATCGTGTGCAACGCATTTTCTGACGCTGACGATCGAGCAAGCATCGGTGCGAACATAAACATCGTGTAAGGAGGCCCAGCATGGAAGTTCGCAGCAAGAGCTATCGGTATCCAACCACGGTTCGGTGGACCGGCCAGAAAATCGGCACGAGTTCGGTTGCGGGAAAGCCCAACCTTCAAGTCGCCACGCCACCCGAGTTTAAGGGGCACGAAGGAATCTGGTCGCCCGAGGATCTCTTCGTGGCGGCCGCGAACTCCTGTCTGATGACCACGTTTCTCTCGTTCGCCGAACGGGCGGGTCTCGGTTTCACCGCGTATGAGAGCGAGGCGGAGGGTCTCCTGGAGTTGGTCGATGGCAAGTTCATGTTCACGACCATCGTCTTAAAACCCAAGGTCACGCTCAAGCCGGGCGAGGATGCCGGCAAAGCCAAGGAGCTGGTCATGAAGGCGGAGGCGAACTGTCTGATTTCGAATTCAATGAAGACAAAGGTCACGGTCGAACCGATCGTGTCATAACCGGGGGAGGATGTATGGCGCGGATTGTCATCATCGGGGCATCGATCGGCGGGCTTCCGGCGGCCTACGAGTGTCGGAAGGCACTGGGCAAGAAGCATCGGATCACCATCGTCTCAAACGTGGATTTCTTCCACTTCGTGCCGTCCAACCCCTGGGTTGCCGTGGGGTGGCGGACCAGGAAAGACATCAGCTTCCAGTTGGCGCCGGTTCTAAAGAAGAAAGGGATCGAGTTCGTGCAGGCCGCGGCGGAGCGGATCGAGCCGGCACAGAATCGAGTGATCACCGCGAAGGGCGAGGTGCCGTACGACTACCTCATCGTTGCCACCGGGCCGAAACTGAATTTCCCCGCCGTGCCGGGCCTGGGACCGAGCGCCTACACCCAGTCGATCTGTACGGTGGATCATGCGGAGCAGGCCTGGGTGACCTATCAGGCCTTTCTCAAGGATCCGGGACCGATCGTCGTCGGCGCAGCGCAGGGAGCGTCCTGTTTCGGTCCCGCGTATGAGATGGCTTTTATCCTGGACGCTGATCTGCGCAAAAAGCGGATTCGGAAAAAAGTGCCAATCACGTTCGTCACACCGGAGCCCTACATCGGCCACATGGGGCTGGCCGGGGTGGGCAAATCCCAACGGCTGATGGAAGACGAGTTCGCGGACCACAGCATCACGCCGATTACCAACGCGACGATCAAAGAGGTGCAACCGGGCAAGCTCGCGCTGGTGAGCGGGCAGGAGATTCCGTTTCGGTACGCGATGTTCATCCCGCCCTTCGCCGGCGTCGATGCCGTGGCCGGCACCTCGGGGCTGTGTAACCCCAAGGGTTTTGTGAACATCGATCGGTATCAGGCTAATCCGACGTACAAGAACATCTACGCCGTGGGCGTGTGCGTGGCGATCGCGCCCGTCGAACAGACGCAGGTGCCGACCGGCGCGCCCAAGACCGGTTACATGATCGAGTCGATGGTGGCGGCCGCCGTGCAGAACATCAAGGCGGACATCGAGAACGACCCCAAGCGCCAGACCGCGACCTGGAACGCCATCTGCCTCGCCGACATGGGGGATACCGGCATCGCGTTCGTCGCGCTCCCGCAGATGGCGCCCCGGAATCTCAACTGGGCCAAGAAGGGGAAGTGGGTGCATCTGTCCAAGATCATGCTGGAAAAGTATTTCCTGCGCAAGATGAAGCGCGGGACGAGCGAGCCGTTTTACGAGCGGGCGATCCTGAACGCGCTGGGGATCACAAAGCTGGAGCGCTCGGCATGAAGGGCGTGAATGGGGGATGGGGGGATTGGCTCGCAGGGAGGTGGAGCGATGGCGAGTCGGGATAGGGCGCGAACTCTGGTGATCGGGATCGGCAGCCCCGACCGCGGCGACGATGGCGTCGGACCCTTGGTCATCGAGCTGCTGCGGGAGCGGGGAGACCGGGACCTCGCGTTCCTCGATCATCACGGGGAGGGAGCGGCGCTGATCGAGGCCTGGGACGGCTCGGCGGCCGTCTTCCTGGTGGACGCGGTTCGTTCCGGCGCGGCGCCGGGTGCCATTCATCGGATCGACGCCTGCGTCCGATCGGTCCCGGTGCAGATCTTTCACACGTCGTCCCACGCGTTCAACGTGGCGGAGGCCATCGAGCTGGCGCGCGTCCTGAACCGTCTCCCCCCACGTCTGATCGTGTACGGCGTTGAAGGCCGGCGGTTCGACGTCGGGTCCGGAATGTCTTCCGAGGTGGCGAGGGCCACCGACGAGGTGGTCGAACGCCTGTTCAAGGAGGTTGATGGAAGCGTGCGCGAGGTTTCTTGGTAGGGGCGCGACATGTCGTGCCCCTACGGACAGGAATGGATCGGGAATCATGCACGAATGGTCCGTCATCATCCCTCTCCTCCGCGCGATTGAATCCGCCGCCGCGGCACACGGCGCCTCGCGGGTCGTCGGGGCGACGGTCGTGATCGCCCCCTGGTCCGGCTTCTCGGAGGCACACCTTCGCGAGCACTTTGCGCTGGGGGCGCGCGGCTCGATCGCGGAGGGTGCGCGGCTGACCATCGAAGTTTGCCGCGAGGTGGACGATCGGCGCGCGCGCGCGATCGCGCTGGAGCGCATCGAGGTGGCGGAATGAGCGGGACGACCCTCGGCGAGTCCGAGCGGCACGCCGTCGCGGATCGCGCGGTCCCGGTCGCGCGGCTCCGGATCCTCGTCCGGGGCGCGGTGCAAGGGGTCGGTTTTCGGCCGTTCGTCTACCGACTGGCGACCGAGCTGGAGCTGGCCGGGTGGGTGAGCAATTCCTTGCAAGGCGTGTCGATCGAAGTCGAGGGCGGGCGGGACCGATTGGAAGATTTCATTCGGCGGGTCGACCGGGAGCGTCCGCCTCGGTCGGTGATCTGCGAACTGGAGTACTCCCGGCTCGATCCGACCGGTGAGACCGGCTTTGCGATTCGCCGCGGCGAGGTCTCGGGGATCGCGACGGCGATGATTCTCCCCGACCTCGGCCCGTGCCGCGATTGTCTGCGGGAGATCACGGACCCCGCGAACCGCCGGTACCGCTATCCCTTCACGAACTGCGTGCACTGCGGCCCGCGGTTTTCGATCATCGAGTCGCTTCCGTACGATCGCGCGAACACGACCATGCGCCGATTCTCCATGTGCGCCGCGTGTCTGGGCGAATACGAGGACCCGCTCGATCGGCGGTTCCACGCCCAGCCCAACGCCTGCCCCGACTGCGGCCCCCACCTGGAATTATGGGACGAGGGAAGACGCGTGCTGTCCACGCGGCATGACGCCCTGCGTCATGCCGCCGACGCCATCCGGGATGGGAGCATCGTGGCGATCAAGGGGGTGGGGGGATTCCATCTCGTCGTCGACGCCCGCAACGAACGCGCCGTCGCCCGGTTGCGAGCCCGCAAGCGCCGCCCCGAGAAACCGTTCGCGCTCCTCTTCCCCTCGCTCGACATGGTCGCGGCGCATTGTGATCTCTCACAGGTCGAGGCTCGTCTGCTCCAGTCCCCCGCCGTGCCCATTGTCCTGCTGCGCGCCCGGCGAGGGCCGTCGCTCGTCTGCGAGTCCGTCGCGCCCCGCAATCCCTGCCTCGGGACGATGCTTCCCCCCACGCCCCTCCATGACCTTCTGATGAGCGAGATGGGCTTCCCCGTCGTGGCCACCAGCGGAAATCGGACGGATGAGCCGATCTGTATTCGCGAGGACGACGCGTTGCAGCGGTTCGCGGAGATTGCCGACTACGTGCTGGTCCACGACCGCCCCATCGCCCGGCACGCCGACGATTCGGTGGTACGAGTGGTGATGGGGGACGAACTGGTGCTGCGGCGTGCGCGGGGCTATGCGCCGTTTCCGGTGCCGATCGGGAAGCGAACGGGACCGGTCCTTGCCGTCGGCGGCCATCTGAAGAACACCGTGGCGCTGACCGTCGGTGACCATGCCGTGCTCAGCCAGCACATTGGGAACTTGGACTCGGCGCCTGCGCGCGAGGCTTTCCATGGGGTGATTCACGATCTCGCGCGGCTTTACGACGCGCCGCCCGTGCGCGTCGCGTGCGACCTGCACCCGGATGACGCCGCCGCGCGCTACGCGAGGGAGTTGGGCGTTCCCGTCGTCGGCGTGCAGCACCACTATGCGCACGCGCTCTCGTGCATGGCGGAGCACGGTTTAGACGGTCCGGTGCTGGGCGTGGCGTGGGACGGGAGCGGCTACGGGCTCGATGGGACGATCTGGGGCGGAGAATTTCTCCTCGCCACGCGGACGTCGTTTCGACGGCTCGGCCACTTGCGCGCGTTTCGGCTGCCGGGCGCGAGCCACGCGGTGAGGGAGCCGAAACGCGCGGCCCTCGGCGTGCTGTTCGAGATCTTCGGGAGCCAGGCTCTCGGGATGGCCCACCTTGCGCCGATCGAGGCGTGTTCGGTCGCCGAGGCGCGCATCATCGGCCAGATGCTCGGGCGGGGCGTGAACGCGCCGGTCACCTCGAGCGCGGGGAGGCTGTTCGACGCGGTCTCGTCCTTGTTGGGCCTGTGCCATGCCGTGACGTACGAGGGGCAGGCCGCCATGGCGCTGGAGTACGCCGTGGAGCGAGTTTCCCCGGACGAGCGGTACCCATTCGGCATCGAAGACCGATCATCCGTCATGGTCGTTGACTGGGAGCTGATGATTCGCGGCATTCTGGAGGACCTGGGGCGCGGGACGCCGACCGGGCGGATCGCGGTGAAGTTCCATCACACGCTCGCCGAGATCGTCGTCGCGGTTGCGCAGCGCGTCGGAGAAAGGCACGTGGTCCTGACCGGAGGGTGCTTTCAAAACGCGTACCTGACCGAGAGAGCCGCCACACGGCTGGCGGCCGAAGGATTCCAGGTGCATCGGCATCGCAGCATCCCGCCGAACGATGGGGGGATTGCGCTGGGGCAAGCGGTTGCGGCGATCGCGCAAATTCACCCCCCACCCTCCCCTCCCCCTCAAGGGGGGAGGGAAACAGGTTCGTTATGTGTCTAGGCATCCCAGGTCGGATTCTTGAAATTGGCGACGGCGAGGGCGTGGCGCGCGCGGGCCGCGTGGACTTCGGGGGGATCGTGAAAGAGGCGTCGCTTGCGTTCGTCCCTGACGCCGGGGTCGGCGACTACGTCGTGGTGCACGTCGGGTTTGCGATCGCTCGCTTGGACGAGGCCGAGGCCGCGCGGGTCTTCGACTACCTCCGGCAGATGGATGAACTCGGCGAGTTGGGGGACGAACGGGGATGAGGTTCATCGAGGAATACCGCGACCAAGAGACGGCGCAGGCGCTGGGCCGAGCCATTCGCGGCATCACGACCAGGGGGTGGACCCTGATGGAAGTGTGCGGAGGGCAGACGCACGCGATCGTTCGATTCGGCGTGGATCAGCTCTTGCCCGAGGCCGTGACGCTGGTGCACGGTCCCGGGTGCCCGGTGTGCGTCACGCCGATCGAGCTCATCGACGCGGCGGTCGAGATCGCGGCGCGCGAGGACGTCGTCTTCTGCTCGTTCGGGGATATGCTCCGCGTGCCGGGTTCGACCACCGATCTGCTCGCCGTCAAAGCTCGGGGTGGCGATGTCCGCATCGTGTATTCGCCGTTGGATGCGCTGAAGATCGCCAAGACTGAGCCGGCCAAGCAGGTCGTCTTCTTCGCCGTCGGCTTCGAAACCACGGCTCCGGCCAACGCGATGGCCGTGTATCGCGCGCGGCGCGAGGGGATCGCGAACTTCTCCGTCCTGGTCGCCCACGTCTTGGTGCCCCCCGCGATGGAGGCGATCCTCTCGTCGCGCGACAACCGCGTGCAGGGATTTTTGGCGGCGGGGCACGTCTGCGCGGTGATGGGGTACACCGAGTACGAGCCGCTGGCGAGCCGGTATCGCGTGCCCATCGTGGTCACTGGTTTCGAACCCGTCGACATTTTGCATGGCGTGTACCTGTGCATCAAGCAATTGGAGGAGGGGCGGGCCGAGGTGGAGAATCAGTACGTCAGGGCGGTCCGCCGCGAGGGCAACGCCTCGGCGCAAGAGATGGTGCGGGAGGTCTTCCGGGTCGACCGCCGGATG
The DNA here is from genome assembly GCA_016201825.1 of Nitrospirota bacterium. Taxonomy (GTDB): domain Bacteria; phylum Nitrospirota; class Nitrospiria; order 2-01-FULL-66-17; family 2-01-FULL-66-17; genus 2-01-FULL-66-17. The sequence goes on from JACQCD010000044.1 coordinate 28,349, forward strand.
TGGCGCGGGATCGGAGAGATCCCTCGGAGCGGGCTGGCGTTGCGTGACGAATACGCCGCGTTCGATGCCCTCAGGCGGTTTGACGTCGGCGAGGCCGTGACGGTGGAAGCGTCGGAGTGCATCAGCGGCCTCGTCCTGCGCGGTGTCAGGAAGCCGAACGAGTGCCCCGCGTTTGGCGGGCGATGCACGCCCGAGCGCCCGTTGGGTGCGCCGATGGTGTCGTCGGAAGGCGCGTGCGCGGCGTATTATCGGTATCGAACGCACGCAGCAGTCAGCCGCGCATGACGAAATCCCCCCATCACCACGTGACCGTGTCTTGCCCCGTTCCCATCGACCATTCCCACGTCCTCCTCGCCCACGGCGGCGGAGGGCGGTTGATGCACCAACTCATCGAGCGGATCTTCGTCGCGACGTTTGGCAACCCGCTGCTCGATGCCCGGCACGACGCCGCCGTCGCGGACCTCGGCGGGACGCGGGTGGCGATGACCACCGATTCCTACGTCGTCCAGCCCCTCTTTTTCCCGGGCGGTGACATCGGCTCGCTCTCGGTCAACGGCACGGTGAACGATCTGGCGATGGCGGGCGCGCGACCGCTGTATCTGAGCGCGGGATTCATCCTCGAAGAAGGCCTGCCCATGGAGACGCTGTGGCGCGTGGTCCGCTCGATACAGCGCGCGGCGCAGGAGGCCGGCGTGCAGATCATCACCGGCGATACGAAGGTCGTGGACAAGGGAAAGGGCGACGGCCTTTTCATCAACACCGCCGGCATCGGGCTCATCGAGTCGCCGCGACGGATCGCCCCGGACCAGGTTCGACCCGGCGACGCCATCCTCCTCAGCGGGGACCTCGGGCGGCATGGGATCGCGATCATGGCGGTCCGCGAAGGGTTGGAGTTTGAGAGCGCCATTGAGAGCGACTCGGCGTCCGTCGCGCCGCTCGTGCTGGCGCTGCTCGACGCCGGGATCGAGATCCACTGCCTGCGCGATCTGACCCGCGGGGGGCTGGCCAGCGCGTTGAACGAGATCGCCGAGTCCGCCGGCGTCACGATGGCGATCGACGAGAGCCTGATTCCGGTTCGGGACGACGTGCGCGGTGCGTGCGAGATCTTGGGCTTCGACCCCCTCTACGTCGCCAACGAGGGGCGGTTCGTCGCGTTCGTCGCGCCCGACGACGCGGAGCGGGCGCTGGGTATCATGCGATCCCACGACGTGGGACTTGGGGCGCACCTCATCGGTTCCGTCGGTGACCTCATCAGCGACCACGCTGCGGCCGTGACCATGCGGAGCGCCATCGGCGCGAACCGCGTCCTGGATATGCTGAGCGGCGAGCAGCTTCCAAGGATCTGCTGATCTCCTTCCCGACCAGATGAAAATCCATCGTCTTTCCGTCGAAGAGGCGTTAGGGAGTCTCCAAAGCAGTTCTCAGGGGCTCTCGGCGCACGAGGCGCTTCGGCGGATCGAGGAATTCGGTCCCAATCGAGTGGAACGGGTCCGCGGGAAACCGCTGTTTGCGCGCTTTCTCCAGGAATTCACTCATTTCTTTGCGCTCATCCTCTGGGTGGCGACGGCCCTCGCCTTCGTGGCCGAATGGAGCGATCCCGGCCACGGGATGGCCGCGCTCGGGGCGGCCGTCTTGGGGGTCATCGTTGTCAACGGGGTGTTTTCGTTTTGGCAGGAATACCGGGCGGAGCGGGCGATCTCCGCCCTCCAGAGGCTTCTCCCGCATCGGGTCAAGGCGCTTCGAGACACCAAGATCACGGAGACCACCGCGGAAGAGCTGGTCCCGGGGGATGTGATCCTCTTGGAGGGTGGGGACGACATCCCCGCCGACTCCCGCCTGATCCAGGCGTTCGGGGTGAGGGTGAATACCGCTACGGTCACCGGCGAATCGCTCCCCAAGGCGAGAGACGCGCGCCCAAGCAGCGAGGAGGATCTGTTACGGAGTAAGAACATCCTGCTCGCGGGAACGTCCGTCGTGTCCGGCGAAGCGCGGGCCGTCGTGTTTGCCACCGGCATGCGCACGGAGTTCGGGAAGATCGCCCACCTCACGCAGACGGCCGGCGTGCGACCGTCCCCGCTGCAACGGGAGATCGCGTACGTCAGCCGGGTGGTGGCGATCCTCGCGACGGTGCTTGGCGTGGTGTTTTTCTTCATCGGACAGGCGGTGGGTCTGTCTTTCTGGGCCAATTTTATCTTTGCCATCGGCATCATCGTGGCCAATGTCCCCGAAGGGCTGTTGCCGACGGTGACCCTCTCACTGGCGATGGCGTCCCAGCGGATGGCGAAGCGACACGCGCTGATCAGGCATCTTCCCGCGGTGGAGGCCCTTGGTTCGGCGACCGTGATTTGCACGGATAAGACGGGGACGTTGACTCAAAATCGGATGGAGGCAAAACGGCTGTTTCTTGCCGGCACGTTCTACGACCCCGGCGACGTCGGGGCGAACGGCCGTATGCCCCGCTACGAGTTTCACCGGCCCTTCTTTGAAGGGGCATGGCGCTGCCACAACCTCAAAGCGGTTGAGAAGGAGGGGGCGAGTACGTGGCTCGGTGATCCCATGGAGGTAGCGCTGGTCGAGATGGCCAAACGAGCGATCCCGGACATCGCGGAGTATCCGCGCCTGGACGAGGTGCCGTTCGATTCCGATCGCAAAAGGCTGTCGGTTCTGGTCAAGACGCCTCACGGATTTGTTCTGTATACGAAGGGCGCGTTGGAGGCGTTGCTTCCACTCTGTCGAGCGGGGCAGATCGGCTCGGAGGCGCGGCCGCTCACCCCGGAACTGGCCGAGCAGTATCTTCGCGCTCAAGACGAGATGGCCCGGATGGGCTTTCGCGTCCTCGCATTCGCGCACCGGGATGTGTCCGAGCCGTACGACCCATTCCGTCTTGAAGAGGGCCTGGTTCTCTCGGGGTTGGTGGGTCTGGAAGACCCTTCGAGACCCGAGGTTCCGGAGGCCATCCGCACCTGCCGAGAGGCCGGCATCAAGGTGATCATGGTGACCGGCGACCACCCCCACACCGCCGAGGCGATCGCCCGGCAGATCGGCCTGGTGCACACGAGCCGTCCGCTCGTGATCATCGGCGAGCAGCTCGGGCGGATGTCCGATACCCAGCTTCAGCTCGCGATCTCGGCGCCGGAGATCATCTTCGCGCGCGTGGCCGCCGATCAAAAGATGCAGATCGTCAGCGCGCTGCAAGCCAAGAAGGAGATCGTGGCGATGACGGGAGACGGGGTGAACGATGCCCCGGCCCTGAGGCAGGCGGACATCGGCATCGCCATGGGAATCGCCGGGACGGACGTGGCGCGCGAGGCGGCCGACATGGTCCTGATGGACGACAACTTCGCCAGCATCGTCGCCGCAGTCGAGGAGGGGCGCGCCGCCTTCGACAACATCCGGAAATTTTTGACCTACATCCTGACGTCCAACATTCCGGAGATCGTGCCCTATCTTGCCTTCGTGTTGTTTCGAATCCCTCTTCCCCTGACCATCATCCAGATCCTGGCCGTGGATTTGGGGACCGACATGGTGCCGGCGCTCGCCCTAGGCGCCGAACCGCCCCACCCGCGGATCATGCAGCGGCCGCCGCGCCCCCGAGGCGAGCGGCTCTTGAGCCGGTCCCTGATTCTCCGGGCGTATGTATTTCTTGGGGTGATCGAAGCCGCGGCGGCCATGGCGGCGTATTTCTTCGTGCTCGAAAGGGGGGGATGGGAGTACGGCCGGTCGCTGGGCCCTTCCGATCCCCTCTATCTGCAAGCCACCACGGCCTGTTTGAGCGCCATCATCGTCATGCAGGTGGTCAACGTGTTCCTCTGCCGGGACGACCGAACGCCCTCGTTCGCGTATGGTTTCTTTTCCAATCCGTTGATCCTGTGGGGGATCGTCACCGAGGTGACGCTGATCCTGCTGATCGACTACACGCCGTGGGGGAATCTGATCTTCGGCACGGCCCCGCTCGCCCCGGCGGTCTGGGTGCTCCTCATCCCCTTCGCGGTCGCGATGCTCGCGCTGGAAGAGCTGCGAAAGTGGATGGTGAGGAATATACCGCGTTGACTTTTGGTCAGGGGTGGGGTACGGTGAGTGACGTTCCATGACTGATGAGGATACGGTGATTCGATCGCACGCTCAACGGTATCTAGGCAGTGGCATTCTGGCACTGCTGGGTGTTCTGGTATTGGCGCCCTGCCTGCATAGCCAGGCCCCGGAAGCGCCCGCCCGTCCCCTGTCGTCGCACGCCCACGCGGACGACCCGTGTTGTTTCTCTTCGGACGCCGGCCGCTATCAGGAGACGCATCCTCCCTGTCTGGTCGTGGTGGCGGCGGCTCGGCTGATGTCGGAGGGCGAATCGGGCCAAGCGGTTCCCGCATCGGCAAGTCCGGACTGGGTTGACGCGACGCCGTTCGGCGGGCTCAGCGCTTGTCGGGACGACCTCCGTCGCGACGTCGGTGTTTCATCCCTTCCTCTGTATACCCTGCACCGGCAGTACCGCCTCTAAACCCGTCTCCGTAGTTCAACTCTAGGTTCGACTGAGCGTTTCCCGACCCGGGGGTTCGCGGCGATATCGCGCGCGCGTTCCTGGTCGGAAACCCGTGTTGCGGAGCGTGCGATGACCAGTGACATCTACCAACGACGAGTGTTCATCGGGTTCGTGTTGTTGGCGTCTGTATCAGTCTGGAGCCGACCGGCCTTTACGGAGGACCGTGGAACTCCACGCGCGGTGACCGTCGAAGAAGCGGTTGAAACCGCCCTCCAGCACAACCCGGAGCTCAAGGCCCGTGAGCAGGACCGGGACACCGCCCAGGGAGCGCTCCTGCAGACGCGGGGGTATCCCAACCCGGAGCTCGATCTAGCCGTCGAGACCGATCGGGTCTTCGCCGGACAGGGCGAAGGGCGCCGATCGATCGGCATCGCGCAGACCATCGTGACCGCCGGCAAGCGGCGTCAGCGTCAAGAAAACGCCCGCCTCGGCGTCGGCGTGGTCGAACAGACGATCCAGGACGCGAAGCGGCGGCTGATCGGGGAGGTCGAGGAGACCTTTTACGGGCTGCTGTTCACGCAGGAGCGGCTGAAGCTTGCGCGGGAGCAGATCGACCTGGCCGATCGCTTGGTCGCGCTCAGTGAGGGACGATTCCGAGAAGGGTTCGCGCCCGAGATGGACGTCACGCTCGCCCAGGTTGAATACCACACTCGACTGCAGGAGGTCGGCGGTCTCGAACAGGAGCTGGTGGCCGACCGGGCCGCCCTGAACATGCTGATGGGACAGGCGGTCGACGAGCCGGTGGACGCCCGGGGAGCGTTGTTCGTCCCTCCCGCGTTCGTGAAGGACGGCTTGTTTCAAGAAGACGCCTTCGTGCGGAGACCCGATCTTCGCGCCCTGAACCTCGAATCTGAACGCGTGGCGGGCGAGGTTGCGCTCGTCCGAGCGGAGCGAGTCCCGGACCTGAACATCGCGCTCGACGTGACCGAGGAGATGACCGTCTTCGACGCGCTACGTTTCTCCGATCGCGCCCGGCTCTTGGGCGTGAAGCTGTCCATCCCCATCCCGCTCTTCGACCGCAAGCAAGGTGAACTGCTGTCGGCCCAATCCCGTCTGCGACGGGCCGAGTCCGAGCGAGCGGCCTTGAGAGCTCGCATCGCGCGAGACGTGCGGGTGGCGACCGCCCGCATCGCTTCGGCCGAAACGAGGTTGGAGCACTTCACGAACGACGTGGTGCCCCTGGCCAAGAGCAATCTCGACCTGACGCGGCAGGCGTACGAACAGGGATTCGCCGGGATCCTCCAACTCCTGGAGGCCCAGCGGCGATTCTCGGACACCCAACTCGGCGACCTGACGGCGCAGTACGAGCACCGGCTGGCGATCGCGGCCCTGGAGCGGGACGTCGGCGCCCGCGCCGCAGGACCACAGTCACGATCGATCGAGATCGAAGGAGAGAGGCCATGATGCGATGGATGAAGGGGAGGAAGCTTGGATGGCGTGTGGTCGTCGGACTGTCGGCGTTCGCCGTCATCGCGCGTTTGTGGAGCGCGGATCCGATCCAAGCCGGTGAAGGGCGCACCCATTCGGATGCCGAGGAAGCCGGCGCGCCGGCTGATCACGCCGACGGTGCGGAAGGCATTCGCCTGAGCGAAGAGGCGAAACGGAATATCGGCCTGACGGTCGAAGCGGCCGCCCCACGCACGATCCAGAAGGTCATCAGCGTCAACGGCGTCGTCAAACCCCAGCCCAATCGTCTGGCGGCGGTCGGTCCCAAGACCGAGGCCATTGTCGAGCGCGCGCTCGTCAATCCCTGGGACCGCGTGAAGAAAGGACAACTCCTGGCCGAACTGCGGAGCCGCCAGTTCGGGAACCCGCCCCCCCTGATTTCGCTCACCGCGCCGATCGCCGGCGTGATCTCAAAGTGGGATGCCAAGGTCGGCGAAGCGGTGGGGCCGGGCTCGGTGCTGTTCGAGATCGTCGATCCGTCGGTGGTCTGGGTCGAAGGCGACATCCCGGAGCAGGACGCCCACCTCGTCAGCGTCGGCCAGGCCGCCCGGGTCAGCATGATCGCCCTGCCCGATGAGATCTTCACGGGCCGAATCGTCCGGATGGGCGGGATGGTCGAGCCCGACAAACGCACCATCCACGTCTGGGTCGAGGTGGCGAACCCCGCCTACCAGCTCAAACCCGAGATGTTCGCGCAACTGGCCATTGTCGTCGGCAGCCGATCCCAAGCGCTGGCGGTGCCGAAACGGGCGCTCCTCCGGTTTGGGGGAGAGTCCATCGTCTTCATCGAACAAGAGGGCGCCTACCTCCGGCGGAACGTCGTGGTGGGCGCGCAGGACGATCGGTACACCGAGATCGCGCGCGGCCTGCGCCCGGGCGAACTCGTGGTGACCCAGGGCAATTACGAGTTGATGTCGTCGATCTTCATCAAAGGCGGGGTCGAAGAACACGGACACTGATCGGAGGGCGACATGTGGTCCAAGGTCGTATCGTTTTCACTCAAGAATTGGGTGTTGGTCGTGGCGGCCGCCGTGCTGGCGCTGGTGGCGGGCTACCAGGTCCTGTCGCGGATGCCGGTGGACGTGTATCCCGACATCACCGATCCCCGCGTCACGATCCTCACCGAGGCGCCCGGATGGTCGCCGGAGGAGGTGGAGACCCTCGTCACGTTTCCGCTGGAGAGCGTGTTCAACGGCATGCCCTTCGTGAAGCGCGTCCGGTCATCCTCCGGGATCGGCCTCTCGGTGGTGATCGTCGAGTTCGAGTGGGGCACCGACGTTTTTCGGGCCCGCCAGATCGTGGCCGAGCGGCTGGCTACGGTGAACCTTCCTTCGGGCGCCGAAGCGCCGTTCATGACGCCCATTGCCTCGCGGCTGGGCGAGATCGTCGAGTTCGCGTTGGTCGACGAAAAGAAGACCCTCTCGCCCTTGGAGCTGCGGGACCTGGCCGACTGGGTCATTCGCTTTCGGCTCCAATCGGCCGGCGGCATCGCCAACATCCTGAACATGGGCGGGTTCGTGAAGGAGTACCAGGTGATCGTCCACCCCGTCCACCTCGCGCACTTCGGCCTCTCGTTACGCGAAATCTTCGAGGCGCTCCAACAGAGCAATCTCAACGCGGCGGGCGGGTTCTCGCAGGATCTTCATCAGGAATATCTGATTCGCGGTCTGGGACGGATTCAAACGCTCGCCGACATCGAGAACGTGGTCATCACGACCAGGGCCGGCGGGCTCCCGGTCTACGTGAAAGACGTGGCCGAGGTCAAAATCGCGGGTCCGGCCGTCCGGCGCGGGGCCGGCAGCCGCAACGGCGACGAGGCGGTCCTGGGTCGAGTGGTCAAGCAGCCGGGCACCAACACGCTGGAGCTGACGGCCAAGGTCTTCGGCATCTTCGAGCAGCTCAAGCCCACACTCCCCGACGGGGTCCGGATCGCCACCGAATACGTCCAGGCCGAGGTCATCGAGCGGGCGATTCGCACGGTGAGAGAGTCCTTTCTCGAAGGGGCGATCCTGGTGGTGGTGATTCTGTTCGTGTTCCTGTGGAACCTCCGCGCCTCGCTGATCACGCTCACCGCCATCCCGCTCTCGTTGGTCCTCGGCGTCGTGTTCATCGCGTTTCAAGGGATGACGCTCAACGTGATGACGCTGGCGGCGCTGACGATCGCCGTCGGCCTGGTGGTGGACGACGCGATCATCGTCGTCGAGAACATTCACCGGCGGCTGCGGGAGGCCTCGGGTCAGATCTCTCCTCTCGGACACGAGGCGAGGCGGGGGATCGTCCTCGCGGCGACGCGGGAGATCGTGGGCTCGGTGGTCTACGCGACGGTCATCATCATGCTGGTTTTCCTCCCCATCTTCGCGTTCAAGGGAATCGAAGGCCGCCTGTTCGGCCCGCTCGCGACCACCGTGATCGTCGCGATGGGCGCGTCGCTCCTGGTGTCCGTCACGCTCAATCCCGCGTTGAGTTACCTCTTCCTGGCGTCTCGATCGGGAGCGAGTTACCGCGAAAGCCCCGTGCTGACGTGGGTGCACCGATGGTACCGGCCGCTGCTCACCGTCATCCTTCGTCATCGATGGCCGGTGGTGATCGTCGTCCTTGCCATCATCGCGCTTGCGATGGCGCTCACGCCGTTCGTGGGGAAGGAGTTCCTGCCGATCATGGACGAGGGGACGTACGTGATCAACGTGAGAATGCTGCCGGGTACGTCGCTTGAAGAGTCGCTGCGGATCGGCCGCCAGGTCGAGCGTGCGTTGCTCGAAATCCCGGAGGTCGTGTCCACGTCGGCCCGCACGGGACGCGCCGAGCAGGACGAGCACGCCGAGGGCGTCAACGTGAACGAAATTCTGGTCAACGTGAAACCGCCCGAGCAGCGCACGCGATCGCGGGATGTCATCCTCGCAGCGATTCGTGAGAAGCTGGAACAGTTCCCCGGGGCCGCGACATTCGTGGGCCAGCCCATCCAGCACCGGATCGACGAACTGCTCTCCGGCGTGACGGCGCAGGTGGCGATCAAGCTCTTCGGTCCCGACCTCGAGGTGTTGAGGTCCACGTCGCAGGACATCGCCGCGGCCGTCCGATCGGTTCGCGGCGCGGCGGACGTGCTGGTCGAACAGCAGGTGGATGTCCCCCAGCTCCAGATCCAGGTCGATCGCAACGCCGCGGCCCGCTACGGGTTGTCGGTGGGCCAGGTCTCGCGGTTCGTCGAGACGGCGTTCAAGGGAGAGGCGGCGACGCAGGTCATTGCGGGGCAGCGCACGTACGACCTGGTCGTGATCCTCGACCACGCCTACCGGGACGACGTCGAGAAGATGCGCCAGCTCTTGATCGACACGCCGGCGGGTCCGGAGGTGCCCCTCGAGCGCGTCGCGCAGATTCGCTACGGCAAAGGCCCCAACACCATCAATCGCGAAAACGTCTCCCGGCGGATCGTCATCCAATCCAACGTCCAGGGCCGGGACCTCGGGGGATTCATCGCCGAGGCGCAGAGCGCCGTGGCACGGCGGGTCACGTTACCCGAAGGGTACTTCGTGGTGTACGGCGGGCAGTTCGAGGCCCAGCAGGAAGCCATGCGGCAGCTCGTCCTCTTGGGCGGCCTGATCCTCGTCGCGGTGTTTCTCCTCCTGTACATGAGTCTGGGATCGGTGACGTCCGCCGTGCTGGTCATGTTCAACTTGCCGTTCGCGCTGGCGGGTGGTATCTTCGCCGTCTTCCTCTCGGGCGGCGTGCTGTCCATCCCCTCGGCCATCGGATTTATCTTGCTGTTCGGGATCGCGATCCGCAACGGGATCATCCTCATCATGCACATCAAGACCCTTCAGGAGCAGGAAGGGCTCTCACTTGAGGAGGCGATCCTGCGCGGGGCCGAGCACCGCGTGAGCCCGGTGCTGATGACGGCGCTGGCGGCGGGGATCGGCATGGTGCCGTTGGCATTGGCCACGGGCTCCGGGGCCGAGGTGCTCAAACCGTTGGCGACCGTGATCGTGGGGGGCATGGTGACCAGCACGGCGCTGACGCTGTTAGCTTTGCCCGCGTTCTACTCGATGGTGGAGAACCTGCGCGTCCGGAGCCGTTCGTGACTACCTCGATCGAGCTAGATGGGTCCCCTCGAAATTTCGCCGCCCGCACTTCTTTGGCGGAATAGAGGTGGGGGCGTTGACCCGCTAGGATGAACGCATGATGATGGGGGTTGTACGACGGGATCAGCAAGCCCGGTCGGAAGAGCCGGCAGCGACGCGCACAGGGGGGTGACGTCGCGTTGCGCAATCTCTATACAAAGGAGGAGACGATGAGAACGCGAGGAGTGTCGGCGCTCTCCTGGCGGCGGGAATATGGCTGGCTGCCGGGCTGTTCCCGCCGGCCGCCCACGCGATTCCTTCGTTTGCCAAGAAGTACGACATGGACTGTTTCGGGTGCCACATTGCGTACCCGATGCTGAACGACGCCGGGCGAGCGTATAAACAAGACGGGTATCGCCTTGGGACGATCACCGAGAAGAACCCTCGCAAAATCGAAGAGAGTCTGATCCTCAACAACGAATTTCCGTTTTCGATGCGGATCGTCGGGCGTCCCTACGACAAGATGACCAGCGGCGCGAACTGGAAGGTGGATGCGCTGCACGAAGCCGATCTCCTCATCGCCGGAAACCCGGATTCCTGGATCTCGGCTTGGCTCGACGTGAAGGCCGCGGACGATACGCTCTCCGCCTGGACGCCGGAGTTCGCCGAAGGCATGGTCGGGTTTCACCCGAGCCCGATGCTGAACATCCAAGCCGGGTACGCCGACATCTTCTTTTCTGATCCCTACGACACGCTCACGAACGGCGGACGGCGGATGACCGTGTCCCGGAAGATGCCGCTCGAGTTCACGGTCGGTTCCAACACGAAGCGCCTGCGCGACCCGGTTCAACAGGTCAACCTCAACGGGCGATTCCTCGGGGTATATTACCTGGCGGCCGTTGCCGCCAATAACGGCGGGACCCAAGGTGACGAGAAGGACAAGGACGGTATGGGCCGTCTTGCGGTCGAGGTCACGAGCAATACCCATGTGGGGGGGTTCTATTACGGGGGCAAGGACCTAATCGGTTCCACGGCTCCTCTCGTCGAGGACCGCTTCCGGCGCTACGGCGTCGATCTCCGCCACGATGGTCTTTTCACCGGCACGTCGCTTCTAGCGGTGAACCTGTGGAGCTGGGACGACAATCCGAATGGAACCGGCCGCGAGGTCACCCTCATGGCGGGGTACGTGGAGATCGTCCGTTCGTTGTTTGTTGGGAAGCACACGCTGGTGCCGCTCGCGCGGTACAACTGGGCCGGCAGCCACGACGATCAAGCGCTTGCCGAGTCGCTGCGCGCGTATACGCTCCAACTTGGTTACTACCTCTACGACAACGTCAAGAGTTTTGCCGAGTACACGGCGGCCCAGAGTGGGCAGAGCAATAACAACGACAACCGGGTCACGGTGCAATTCGACGTGGTGTTTTAGCGCGAGGCCGTCGACGCGAGAGGGCTTTACTATGGACGTGGGGTGAGCACGTGTATCTGGTGGCCCACCATGATTTTACGGATCTCGCCGCCAGCTACGACGCCTGGTATCAGACGCCGCTAGGGGCCTTTGCCCATGCCCTGGAGCAGGAGGCGATCTTTGGCTTGGCCGACGTCACATCGGGCGAGCGGGTGGTCGACATCGGGTGCGGAACCGGGATCTACGCGCTGGAGTTGGCGCGACGGGGACTGCGCGTGGTCGGTCTCGACGTGTCGTTCGAGATGCTGGCGATCGCAAGGGAGAAATGTCGATCGGCCGGCCTCACCGGTCTCTGGGTGTGCGGCTCGGCCGAGGCGCTTCCGTTCCGGTCGGCGAGCGCCGACCTGGCGTTGGCCGTGACGTCGCTCTGCTTCGTGGCCCATCCCGATCGGGCCGTCGAAGAGATGGGCCGGGTGATTGCGCCTGATGGCCGGGTCGTGCTGGGGGAACTCAACCGCTGGAGCTCGTGGGCGTTGGTCAGACGTTTGAAAGGTCTGGTGACGGACACGATTTATAACCGGGCTCATTTCTGGAGTCGAAGAGAGCTGGAGCGCCTCCTCCGACGCAACAGGCTGGCACCGCGCGCCGTGCACATCGTTCTCCATATTCCGCCGATTCGTCGCATTACGTTCCTGAAGTACGCGCGCGTCTTTGATAGTATGCTGCGGCGGTTGCTCCCGTGGACGGGAGCGTTCATCGCTGTTGCGGCGGAGAGGCCGAGCGTTGAGGATGGAAAACGGGAGGGAAAGCCGGAAGTCCGGAAGTAACAATAGTTCTCAAGGAAAGGAGCGAATGATGAATACATGGATGGCACGCGTCGCGGTGGTGTTGGTCATGATGTCGGTGGGTTCGGCGGCCTCGGCCCAGATGGGGAAAGACGGCATGGGAAAGCAGGAAATGATGGGCGAGGGGATGATGGGCTGGGGGATGGGCATGCCGGACATGATGGGCATGCACGGACCCGAGATGGGGATGGACATGGGTGGCGGGATGATGGAGATGATGAAGATGATGGGGGCGATGTCCCGTCTCAACCTGACACCCGAGCAGAACAAGCGGTTCCAAATGTTAAAGCTCCAGCACCAGAAGGAAGCGATCCCACTCCTGAGCAAAGTTCGGATGGCGGGTGTGGATATTCAAGAGATGCTGCTCGCCGATTCCGTGGATCTAGAGAAGGTCAAAGTGAAGGTCCGCGAGAAGCACGAGGCCATGGCGAGCCTGGATATCAGCCACCTCGCGCTGATGCGGGACGTGAAAGCCGGCCTGACTCCGGAGCAGCGTCAACGGATGGAATCCATGATGATGGAGATGGGACCCATGATGGGTCCGATGATGGGTGCGCCTTCGGGACCGGCCAAAGAGGCGCCGAGCGCACCCGGCCAGGATTCGTCGGGCGGGAAGGATTCTCACGGTCATTGAGGAAGGACGGCCATGGCGACTGATCCGGTCTGCGGCATGACGGTCGAGGAGCGCTCGGCGGCGGGGACATCCGTTTACGAGGGAACGGCGTATTATTTCTGTTCCCCTCACTGCCTCCGCGAGTTTACAGCCAACCCCAGGAAATTTATCCACCCTGCCGCACCTTCCAAGGGGATGACACCGGCTGTCGGCCAAAGCCACGCGATGCCGGAAACTGAGATCGCCAAACCCTCAAAGGGGATGGCGAAGGATCCTATCTGCGGGATGGTCGTAGACAAGGCCACGGCGCTCAAGTCGGAGCGAGCGGGGCGCACGTACTACTTCTGCAGTATCGGGTGCCAGCGGACGTTCGAATCGCCGGAAGCTGAACTCAAATCCATGCGCACCCGCGTCACGATCGCGTTGACCGGCGTCCTGTTCCTGGCGATTCTTCGGGCCGCCGCGTTTCTCGCGTTGGCGACGGGCGCGACCATCGTCACGTGGGCTCCGATTCCTCAGCTTCCCTGGTTCACCTGGGGGATGTGGCTGTTCATCTTAGTCACGCCCGTTCAGTTCATCGGGGGGTGGTCGTTCTACGTGGGGTCCTGGAACGCGATCAGGACCCGGACGATCAACATGGATTTCCTGATCGCCCTGGGGACCACGGTGGCATATCTCTACAGCGTGGCGGTGATCTTCTTTCCGTGGGTGCTGCCGGTTGCGGTTGAGGAGCGCGACGTGTACTTCGAGGTCTCGGCGGTGATCATCGCCTTCGTACTCTTGGGCAAATACATGGAGGAGATGATCAAGAAGCGGTCGTCCGCGGCCGTCCGTAAGCTGATGGATTTGAAGCCGGCCACGGCCCGCGTGGTTCGGGAGGGGGCGGAGATGGAGGTCCCGGCCGAGACGGTGATGGTGGATGAGGTCGTGATCGTGCGGCCGGGGGAGAAGGTTCCCACCGACGGGGTTGTCCTGGAGGGAGCCTCGTCCGTGGACGAGTCCATGTTGACCGGGGAATCGATGCCGGTGGAGAAGGCGCCGGGGGCGCAGGTCATCGGGGGCACGCTCAACCGCACCGGGCTCTTCCGATTCAAAGCAACCCGGGTGGGCGCGGAGACCGCACTGGCCCAGATCATCAAGATGGTCGAGGAAGCCCAGGCCAGTAGCGCGCCGATCCAGCGGATCGCCGATCAAGTGACCGGCTACTTCGTGCCCGCCGTGGTGGGGGTGGCGGTCCTCTCCTTTGCCGCGTGGTGGCTCTTGGGCAATTTCCCTCAGGGGTTGTTGTCCTTCATCGCCGTGCTGATCATCGCCTGCCCGTGCGCCCTGGGCATCGCAACGCCGGCGGCGCTCATGGTGGGGGTGGGGAAGGGGGCGGAGGGGGGGATCTTGATCCGCGGGGGCGACGTCCTCGAGCGCGCGCAGAAGCTCACGGCCGTCGTCTTCGACAAAACCGGAACGTTGACCCGTGGCGAGCCCAACGTCACGGACATCATCCCGCTTGGGACACTCCAGGAATCCGATGTGCTGCGATTGGCCGCCGCGGTGGAGGCGGGCTCGGAGCATCCCCTCGGCGAAGCGATCGTTCGGGCGGCTCGACACCGTGGGCTCGATCTCCCCAAGGTCACCGGGTTCGAGGCGATTCCCGGTCACGGGATCCGGGGAGGAGTCGATGCGCACAAGGTTCTCTTGGGCAATCGGCGTCTGTTTCAGCGAGAGGGCATCGATCCCGCGCCTGCAGAGAGCACCATGACGCGCCTGGAATCGGAAGGCAAGACCGCCATGCTGGTTGCCCGCGATGGCGCGTTGGTCGGGATCGTGGCGGTGGCCGACACGCTCAAGCCCGAGGCCAAGGAGGCGGTCGTTGCCCTGCGTCAGGAAGGCGTCGAGGTCATCCTTCTGACCGGGGACAACCAGCGCACCGCCCAGGCGATCGCGCGCGAGGTGGGGATCGACCGGGTCATCGCCGAGGTCTTGCCCGCCGACAAGGCGCGGGTCGTGCAGGACCTCCAACGACAAGGGAAGGTGGTGGCCATGGTCGGGGATGGCGTCAACGACGCGCCGGCCCTGGCGGTGGCCGACATTGGGATCGCGATCGGTTCCGGCTCCGACGTGGCAAAAGAAACCGGGGGCATTATTTTGGTCAAGAACGACGTGCGCGACGTGGTGGCGGGTATCCGGTTATCGCGCGCGACCATGCGTAAGATCAAGCAGAACCTGTTCTGGGCCTTTATTTACAATACCGTGGGGATCCCGGTGGCGGCGCTCGGCTTCCTCAACCCGATCATCGCCGCGGCGGCGATGGCGCTGAGTTCGTTATCGGTGATCGTCAACTCGGCGCTTTTGAAACGGCAGAAGCTGTCTGCGGTGTGAGTGGAGTTTGCCATGACTGAAGGAAGATACCGATGAATCAGGAACACCCATCTCCGGCCCGCAAGGGGTGGCGCTTAGGTCTGGCGCTGATCGGCTTTCTCGCCATCGCCGCGTTCTTTCTCCTTTCTGAGCATCGTGCGCATGCCCTCGGCATCCTGCCGTTTGTATTGCTGCTTCTGTGCCCGCTGTTGCATCTGTTCGGGCATGGGGGACACGATCATGAATCCGGAAAAGGAGACAGGCCATGAATGCCTCGCCCCCAGCCTACGGCCTATGGCCGCTGGTGATCATCAATTCACTGGTGTTCATCATCTTCGCCTTCAGCTTCACCAAGCCGCGCACGGCGCGTGACTGGCGATCGTTCGGCGCGTTTTCGGCGTTCATCGTGGCGCTCTTCACCGAGATGTACGGCTTCCCGTTGACGATCTACCTGCTCGCGGGATGGTTGCAAAGCCGCTACCCGGGTGTCGACTTTTTCTCGCACGACGCCGGCCATCTGCTGGAAGTCCTGTTCGGGTGGCGCGCCAACCCGCATTTCGGTCCGTTTCATCTGTTGAGTTTTGCGTTCATCGGCGGCGGATTCATTCTGCTGTCGAATGCCTGGCGGGTGCTCTACGCGGCACAGCGCAGTCACACGCTCGCCACCACCGGGCCGTATGCCCGCATCCGCCATCCGCAGTACGCGGGCTTCGTGCTCATCATGATCGGTTTCCTTCTGCAGTGGCCGACATTGGTGACGCTCTTGATGTTTCCGGTGCTGGTCTCCATGTACGTCCGCCTGGCGCGGCGGGAGGAACGCGAAGTGGCGGGCGAGTTCGGAGACGAGTACGCCCGGTACGCGGCCAACACGCCCGCCTTCTTTCCACGGCTTGGCGGGGATCGCTCCCAGCGCACCAACGCGAGCGAGTGACCATGGCCCGGAACATCATCGTGACGCCGCTGTCCCATCGGTCCATCGAAGAGCGCGAAGTCGAGATGTGCGAGCGCAAAGGGATCGGACATCCCGATACGATCGTCGACGGCGTCTGCGAGGCGGCCTCTCGCGAGTTGTCGTTGGCGTACCTTCGGACGTATGGCACGGTCCTCCATCACAATCTGGACAAGGGATTGCTGGTGGCGGGACGGAGCGTCCCCCTCTTCGGAGGGGGACAGGTGGTCGAGCCGATCAAGATCGTCATCTGCGGCCGGGCGACCCGCCTGGACGGGGAGACCGACGCGGCGAACCTGGTGACCGAGGCGGCCTGGCGCTATGTGGGGCAACACGTCCGGTGCGACCCGGAGCGCTTCACGATCACGACCGAGATCAAGGAGGGCAGCGCCAACCTGAAGGAGGTCTTCGCGCGCGGCGGCCCGGCGGCGTTGGCGAACGATACCTCGTTTGGATGCGGCTACGCGCCGTATTCCCGTCTGGAAGAGGCGGTCCTCGCCGCCTCGCGCCTCCTCACATCCCCTGACTTTCTGGAGCGGTTCCCCGCCGCTGGGGACGATCTGAAAATCATGGGCCATCGACTGAACCACGGAATGCACTTGACCATCGCCCTGGCCTTCGTCGATCGGTACGTGGAGGGGGTCGAACACTATTTCACCATCAAGAACGCCATGATCGAGTACCTGGGCGATCATCTGGGTGTGCCCGTCGCGGTCAGGATGAACAGCCTGGACGACCCCGCGGCGCGGGACGAGAACGGCGTGTACCTGACCGTTACGGGGCTGAGCGCTGAGATGGGTGATGACGGCCAGGTCGGGCGGGGCAACCGGGTGAACGGCTTGATCACGCCGGGCCGCGACATGTCGTTGGAAGCCGCTGCGGGGAAGAACCCCACGTCGCACGTCGGGAAGATCTACAACGTGCTCGCCATGCTCATGGCGCGCGACATCCACCAGCGCCTCGACGGCGTCGACGAAGTCAACGTGAAACTCCTGTCCGCCATCGGCGAGCGAACCGACCAACCCCAGGTCGCCGCGATCGAGGTGGGATCCAAGCGCGGTCTCACGGACGAGGTGCGGAAAAACGCGACGGCCATCGCCGATGAGTGGCTGGAGAATATCAATCGGGTGACGAGCCTGATCCTCGAAGAAAAGGTAGCGCTGTATTGAGAGACGCCGATCCCCGGTGTTCCGTGTGCCGCTGGGGGTGGACGTGCCCGCTCGTGATGCTGGGCGGCGCGGCAGAGATCCTGATGCTGTGGGGATTCTCGGTGTGGACCGCCGTGCTGGTCGCCGTTCTCCTGGTCTGCCCGGCGATCATGGTGTGGGGGGCGATCCAGGTGTTGCGCCGTCCCACGGAGCTTCCCTTGGAACCGGTTCCCGAGACGCGCGGGATGTCGCTGAACTGGGCGGCTCCGTTTTATGATCGGTGGTGCAGGGGGTGCGGTCTTGGAGACGCGTTCCGAGCGGAGACCCTGCGACATGCGGCGCTCCAACTAGGCGAACGCGTCCTCGACGTAGGGTGCGGCACCGGGGTTTTGACGCGCCGGGCGGCGGAGGCGGTCGGTCCGACTGGGAGGGCCGTCGGGATCGATCCCGCGCCAAAGATGATTGCCCGCGCTCGAGCGAACGCCGCGCGCGAGGGCGCCCGCATCGCCTTTCGGCTGGGCGTGATCGAGCGCCTTCCGTTCGAGGATCGGAGTTTCGACGTGGTGTTGGCCAGCCTGATGATTCACCACCTGCCCCCTGACGTGAAGCGTGAGGGGTTACGCGAGGTCTACCGCGTGCTCAGGCCCGGCGGCCGTTTGGTCGTCGCAGATTTCGATTGGTCGCGCGCCCATCCCGTGTGGCGGATGCTGGCGTGGCCGTTGCGGATCTTGCCCATGCTCCGCGCCCATGCGGCCGGACGAGTGACCCCCTACTTTGTGGAGGCCGGCTTCCGGCCCGTGGATCTCGTGGGGCGTTGGCGGTGGAGTGTGAGCTTCTGGGTGGCTCGCAGACCCGACGAGTCGAGAGGTTGATGTGGCGAACCGATCCTTTCACATGAAACTCGCCGACCTGAATCGGTTACGCAAAATTCTGGTCATCGTGTTCGAGTCGGGTGGGGGCCTGCTCGTCGACCGCTTGCGGCTGAAGTACCTCGTCCCGCTGTGGTCCCGTGTTCGTCGATGGGTGAGCAGGCCGCCCTCGGGGCCCGAGCTGATGAGGATGGAAGGGGTCCAGCCGATGCTGTCTCCGCCGGTCTTACGATCGGTGTTGGAACGGCTCGGGCCCACGTTTGTGAAGCTGGGGCAGGTCTTGAGCCTGCGGGCGGATCTGGTGGGGGAAGAGCTGTCGGCGGAACTCTCCAAGCTGCACAGCGATGTCCCGCCGTTCCCCTACGAGACGGCGCGGCGGATCGTCAAGGAGGAGTTGGGTGCCTTCCCCGAGGACCTCTTTGGGTCGTTCGAAGACAAGCCGACGGCCGCCGCGTCGTTGGCCCAGGTCCATCGGGCGTTCTTCAAAGATGGAACCGAGGTGGCGGTGAAGATCCAGCGCCCCGGCATCCGGAAGACCATCGAGCAGGACATCCACATCCTCTACTACCTGGCCGGCTTGACGGAGCGCTTCGTCCCTGAATGGAGGATTTACCGGCCGACGAGCATCGTGAAAGAATTCGCCGACTGGACCTTGCGGGAGCTCGATTTCTCGGCCGAGGGGCGCAACGCGGAGCGCTTCCGGTTCATCTTCAAGGAGAATCCCTCGATCACCATCCCGAAAATCTATTGGGAGTTCACCACGCCGCGGATTCTCACAATGGAGTTTTCCCACGGCGTGAAGAGCGACGAGATCGAACGGGTCCGGGCGTTCGGGGTGGACACCAAGCAATTAGCCTCGATCGGCGTGGATGCCTTTTTCCGACAGTTCTTCATCGCCGGCGTGTTCCACGCCGACCCGCACCCGGGCAATTTCTTCGTGATGCCGAACGGTTCTCTCTGCCTGCACGATTTCGGGATGGTGGGGTACCTCGACCAGGCGTCGCGACGAGAGCTGCTGAGCTGCCTGGTCGCGTTCGTCAACAAGGACATCGAGGGCTATTACCGCCACCTGCTGCACATGGCGATCGTCGACGATGCGAGAAGCGACGTGGTCGCGTTCCAAAAAGACGTGGCCGGCATCTTGAGCGAATTCTTTTTTGCGGATCGCCCGCCCAGCGTGGCGTGGGCCTTCTTCCGCGTGATCAACCAGGGCGCGCAGAACGGCATCCGGTTTCCCGGCGACTTGGCGCTCTTCGGGAAAGCGCTGGTCACGACGGAGGCGATGGGATTGAAGCTCCACCCGGGGTTCAACATCACCGAAGAGCTGGAGCCGTTCGTGAAGAAAGCCCTGATCGAGTATTGCAGCCCCAAGAAAGTGTGGCAACGAGTGAAAACCGATTTCTTGGACGCCATGGGAGCATTGACGACGTTTCCCGAGCGCGTGCAGAACGTCCTGACCAAGATCGAGCGAGGCGAGATCGGCGTCAAGCTGGACGCCGGAGATTTGCAGGGGATTAAGAAGGAGTTCGACCGCCAAAACGACCTCAGAATCTTGGGGATCGTGCTGACGGCGGTCGTCTTCGCGACGTTGGGTTTGTTGTATCTGGAGGGGAGGACCACCCTGTGGGGCGTCCCGCTGAGCCGGCTCGGAATCGGCGCCTCGCTCGTCTTGGCGGCGTGGTTTGTGGTGCGGTTGAGCCAGGGGCCTCGGGAATGATTCTCTGGTTGAACACGCATCATCCAACTGGATGAAGATAGATCATCCAATCGGATGATTGATGCATTGGCTTTTCATCTGTACCATGAACCGAAAATGCAAGGCTAAATCATAGCGAAAACTCTCTTGGGAAGGAGCCTGTGATGACGGATACCCCGGATGTGAGTCGTGCCGTAGAGGTTTGTCGGGAAATCTCATGGGTCGGTGTGACGGATAAGGAAACACCCTTTAACAGTAGTGTCCGGTTAAGGATCGAATAGATTCAATTGGTTGCGGTCCTCATCGCCTGTGGAAGTGGAGTCGGTGCCGGGAAAGGCTTGCTGCAAGGGCATCTTCTCGAACAGCGTGACCGAGAGAATCTGTAACAAAGTG
>JACQCD010000042.1 GCA_016201825.1 Nitrospirota bacterium
AGTTCGTCGAAGAGCGCGCGCTCCAGGTCGCCGATCGGAGTCGTGGCGTGGGCCGTGGCGTACACGTAGAGGAGCGGCGGGTCGGCGGACAGCGCCGCGTACTCGCCGCCCGCCTCCAAGGCGATCTGACGGTCGTACACCAAGGCCCGATGCAAACGAGCGCTCCGTCCCTCGGACAACAGCGCAGCCAGGACGGTCAGCGCGTACGTATCGGGATGGGCAAAATTGGGAACCCGATACCCCACCATCAGCGTCGGCAACTGGGCCTCTTTCTTGACGATCACCCGCCGTTCGCCATGCTGGGGCGGCTCGATCACCGCCGGGCGCGGGGGGCGCGCCGGGCCCTCGACCGCCCCGAACGTCGCCCGGATGCGGTCCAACAACGTGGTCGGATCGAGATCGCCCACCACCACCAGGACCGCGTTGGCCGGCGTGTAGTGCCGACGGTAATAGGCGCGAATATCGTCGGCGGTGAGACGATCCAGATCGTCCATCCAACCGATAACGGGCCACCGATAGGGATGCGCCATGAATGCCATGGCGGAGAGGTGCTCGGTCAATGACCCTTGGGGGTCGTCCTCGGTCCGAAGGCGCCGCTCTTCCTTGACGACGTCGCGCTCGAGCCGAAACTCCTGATCCGCGATCGCCAACCCGGTCATCCGGTCCGCCTCCAGCTCGAGGGCGAGACCGATCTGATCGCTGGCCAGATTTTCGAAATAGGCGGTGTAATCCTGGGAGGTAAAGGCGTTCTCGGTGCCTCCCCGACCGGCGATGAGGCGGGAAAATTCGCCCTTGCCGTACCGCGCGGTGCCCTTGAACATCATGTGCTCCATCAGATGCGAGAGGCCGGTGGCTCCGCTGACCTCGTCTCGCGACCCGACCCGGTACCAGACCTGGACCGTGACCACGGGAGCCTTGGGCTCGGGGATGAGAATGACGCGCAGGCCGTTTGAGAGGACGGTATCAACCGGGGCGCCGGCCCAGGCCGGCGGCGGGACGAGGAGCAGCCACAGCACGAGGACGCTCAAGCGGCCGTGGCGGATCATGGCGCGATGCTAACGAAAGCCCGAAGGCCTTGTCAAGCGAACCCCGTCAAACGGCGGCCGGCCGCCACCCGGGGGAATAAAGTCATCCACGCCCGGTCTTTACCACTAAGGACGAGTCACCGGCGCAACGGCCGTGCGGGCCTGAGCGCCACATCGACGCGAAGGGGGGCCCATGCATTGTGAACGTTGCCGGGGACTGATGGTTGCCGATCGGTTCACCGACCTCTTGGATGAAACCGGTCAGATCACGTTTGGCGGGTGGCGTTGCATCTCCTGCGGAGAAATCGTGGATCCGGTCATCGTCACCAACCGGATGCGCACGCACGAACCCAGCTCCAAACCGCAGCACGCCCGGCTCTTGACGTGGGTCGGCCAGTCGGCCTAACCGGCATTCTGCACCCCGCCGGGCGGCGGACCGCATCATTAGAGGAGGCGAGCCAGCGCGTCCAGCGCCGCCAGCACCTCGCCGTCGATCGGCTTCATCGCGCGGTAGGGAACGGCCTGCAAATCCCCGCCCCCCACGCGCCCCTTCCGCAGGTACAGTTCGCCGAAGTACAAGAGACGCTCTCCGATGCGCGCCGCCTCGGCGGTGCGCTCCACCTCTTGGTGGGACAGGCCGCACTCGCGAGCGATCGCCTCCGGCGGATCGCCGGCCGCGACGCGCCGGAGTAGGGTGCGGTGACGACGGGCGGCCTGCAACAGCCGGGAGGCATCGACCAATACCATTCCGTCGGCCACCCGCACATCGTAGGTCTTGGCAATGACCGATGGATCGTGCGCGCACGCGCCCGTTCGCACATCGAACTGCCATTGGTGCGAGGGGCACGTGATCGTCGTCCCCGTGAACTCCCCGTCCCCCACCGGGCCGCCTTCGTGGGGACAGCGGTTCTCGATCGCGTAGATGACCCCCTCGACGTTGAATAACGCGATCGCCTTGCCAGCAACCCGCACCACCTTCGACCGACCCGGTGGAACCTCCATCACCTCGATCACCGGGACAAACCCGCTCTCCATCCTCGTTCCCTTTCCTTGCTTGCTACGCGCCGCGCAGGCTCGTCGTCCCGAGCCGAGCAGCGAGACGTTGTTGACGTTGTTTTGCTGCGTGCCTCGCCGGCCATGATGCCCGTCGAGGGTGAGGGGATTGTACGCACGCGGCCGGACCCCTGTCAAAACAGCGCCCACTCCGCCCGACAATTGCTTTCCATCCAATCCCTCCCTACAATGGCGCACACGCGCGGACGTTGATTCCGCCTCGATGAGCCGCACCATGCACACAACGAATCGGGCCGATCTGGTGATCGTGGGCGCAGGAATGGGGAGCGGCGTGTTGGCGCTTCTCTCCGCCGCGCGCGGCCTTCGGGTGGTCGTCCTCGAACGCCATCCCGGCGGCCCTCGCGACCCCGTCCGTGGCGAACTGCTCCAACCGAACGGCCTGCGCATCCTCGATCGCTTGGGCCTGCTGGCCGGCCTTGACGACCGCGAGGTCTCGCGGACTCGGCGTTTTCATTTCCACCGGATCGGCGGGGACCGGCTGGTGACGATCGACTATGGCGTCCTCCCTGAGCCCTTCAATTACGCGTTGGTCGGACAACCCGCGTCGGTGATGCGGACGCTGAGGCGTCGCCTGGCCGACACCCCGCTCGTCTCCCTGCGATGGGGGTGGGAGATGGTCGGCCTCCTGCGCGAGCGCGGCCGCGTGGTGGGCGTCGAGGCGCGGGAAGGCGACCGGCTGCACCGAATTGCGGCTTCGGTCGTGGTCGGCGGCGACGGGGTCGCGTCACCCGTCCGCACGGCGCTCGGCATCCGCTGCCGGATTCGTCCCTACGCCGACGGCTATCTGACCCTGGTGCTCCCCCGCCCGTCCGGCTTCGGTCCCGACGGGCGCTATTATCTCGGCCGCCGAGAGATCCTCGGTCTCTTCCCGCTGGGCGCCGACTCGCTGTACCTTTTTTATCTCTGGCCCGCCGGCGACCGGCCGCGCCTCGAAGCCAAGGGGATCGAGGCCTTCAAGGCACGGCTGACCGCGATCCACTCCGAGGTCGCTCCCGCACTGGCCGCCTTGTCCCGCTGGGACCAGGTGGGGTGGATGCCCTGTGTGAAGATCGTGCCGCGTGCGTGGGTCGCCGATGGAGCGGCTCTGCTCGGCGACGCCGCCCACGCGCTGAATCCGCACGTGGCCCAGGGACGCAATCAGGCGTTGGAGGACGCCGTGGCGCTGGATGCCGTCTTGGCCTCGTGCTTTCAGGTCGGCAATTTCAGCCGCCAAGCGCTGGTCCTGTACGAGCGCCTCCGGCGGCCCCGAGCCGAAGCGCTCCAGCGGTTGGGCGATGAGATGGCCTTTTTCTGGAACACCGGCAATCCGCTCATCGGATGGATCCGTGACCGGGTCTTCGCCACCCTAGAACGCGACGAGTACCTGCGCCGCAAGATGCTTGAACTGGTCGCGGGGCTGTCCGACCGCTCCTTCACGGCGTGGGACCGGGTCAGAGCCCTCGGGTGGCGGTGATCGTGCCCTCGACGTCGCTCGTCATCATCCCCACGTACAATGAACGCGAGAATCTGGAGCCCATGGCCGAGGCGGTGCTCCGCAGCCTCCCGGATGCGGACCTCCTCATCGTGGATGACCGATCGCCGGACGGCACCGGAGACCTCGCCGATCGCCTCGTCACGCGATCCCCGCGGATCTCCGTCCTGCACCGACCCCGCAAAGAGGGCCTGGGCCCGGCCTACTGCGACGGATTCCGCTGGGCCCTTCAAAGGGCATACGAGTACGTGATCGAGATGGATTGCGATTTTTCGCACGATCCTGCCGACCTTCCGCGCCTCGTCGCGGCGGCTCGGAACGGCGCCGACCTCGCCATCGGATCTCGGTATATGCCGGGGGCTCGGATCGTCGGCTGGCCGCCATCCCGCTACGCGCTGAGCTGGGCAGCCAACGCGTATACCGGGGCGCTGCTGGGACGGCGCATCCACGACTGGACAGCGGGATTTAAGTGCTTTCGACGACGCGCGGTTGAAGCGGTGCTCGACGGTGGCGCTCCCGCCAATGGCTACGTCTTTCAGGTCCAGGGAACGTTCCGAGTGCTGAGCCGTGGATTTCGTGTCGTGGAGCTTCCCATCGTGTTTCGTGAACGCACACGGGGCGCATCCAAGGTCCGATATAATAGCACGGTGGAAGTTCTTCGCGCGATCTGGATATTGCGGCACGGTCGATGAAACGGTTCCTCGCCCGAACGGCCGGATGGGTCGCCCCAACCCTGGTTGTCGTCGCAACGTTAATCGCCTTCAGTCCCGCCCTCTCGAATGAGTTCGTCGACTGGGACGATCCGCACAATTTCACCAACAACCCCGCGTACCAAGGGTTAGGGTGGTCCCAACTCACCTGGATGGCCACGACGTTCCACCTTGGCGTCTACCAGCCCCTCGCGTGGGCGGCCGCGGGGCTCGAATATACGATCGGGGGCCTCGATCCGGCCGTGTACCACGTTGGATCTTGGCTCCTTCACGCCGCGACAGCGGCGATGGTGTATGCGATCGCGGTGCTCCTTCTTGCGCCCTCAGCGCCGTCGCCCACACGGCTGCGGGTGTGTGCAGCGGCGGCGGCCCTCGTGTTTGCCGTGCATCCTCTCCGAGTCGAGGCGGTCGCGTGGGCCTCGGCTCAAGGCTATCCTCTTGCGGGCATGCTCTTCGCCGGCTCGATCGCGGCCTACCTCCGCGCTCATCGATGGCCGGAACGAGCGAGCGATCCATCAGGTGCATCAGCGGTGCATCGCGCCTGGTTCATCGTGTCCCTCACCTTGGGTCTCCTCGCCTATCTTGCCAAGCCGATCTCGGTCACGCTCCCGGCCATGCTCGTCATCCTCGACTGGTTTCCGCTTCGGCGTCTCGGCGGCAACAGCGGGTTCGGCCGCGCCTCTGTGTGGATCGAGAAACTTCCGTATGCCATTCCCGCTGCAGTCGTTGCGATCGTCGCGCCGCTGGCAAGGTCCGCGCTCTCGGGACCGGACCAGTATGGTCTCGCCGCCAAGGTCGGCCGAGGTTTCTACGGATTAGCGTTCTACCTCTGGAAAACGCTGGCCCCCGTGGGCCTTTCGCATTACTATGCCTCCCCGCCCCATGTCAACGCCTTTGACCCCCGATTCCTCGTGAGTGCAGGAATTGTCTTGGTGGTCGGTACGACCATCTGGTTGCTGCGTTCCCGTTGGCCGGCTCTCGCCG
>JACQCD010000043.1 GCA_016201825.1 Nitrospirota bacterium
CCTACCTCGGCCACTCGCTTGACCGCCTGTGTCTTGAACTCAGCCGTGTATTCCTGCTTCGGGATCTTGATCATCTTCGCCTCCAAGGTGACGTCCATTGTACGTGATCCTTGGAAGACGAAACTCGAGGGGAAGCTCACGTCTGATCCCTTTCATCCTCTCATAAGGAGAGCTCGTTCTATGTCCCAGCCAGAGATCGAGTCGGTGTTAACGGAGCGCCGGGTCTTCAAACCCAAAGCCGCATTCAGCCGAGCGGCGCACATCAAGAACGCGAAGGAATACGAAAAACTCGCCAAGCAGGCCGAGAAGAACCCCGAAAAGTTCTGGGGCGACCTGGCGAAGGAACTGTTTTGGTTTAAGAAGTGGAAAAAGGTCCTCGAATGGAAACCCCCATTTGCCAAGTGGTTCGTCGGCGGACAAACCAATCTCTCGGTGAACTGCCTGGACCGCCACTTGTACACCTGGCGGCGGAATAAAGCCGCGATCATCTGGGAAGGCGAGCCGGGAGACACCCGAACGCTGACCTATCAGGACTTATACCGGGAAGTGTGCCGATTCGCGGGGGTCCTTAAGAATCTCGGAGTGGAAAAAGGTGATCGGGTGGCGATTTACATGCCGATGATTCCCGAGCTTCCCATCGCCATGTTGGCGTGCGCCCGGATCGGCGCGACCCACAGCGTGGTCTTCGGGGGCTTCTCGGCGGAGGCGCTGAAGGATCGGATCAATGATGCCCAGGCCAAGCTGGTCGTCACCGCGGACGGGGGATTCCGCAAGGGCGCAACGGTTCCGCTGAAGGAACAGGTTGACCGGGCGATCGAGCACTGTCCCTCGGTCGCCAAGGTCGTGGTCTGTCGGAGGAGTTGCTCGCCGGTCACGATGAAACCGGGGCGCGACGTCTGGTGGGACGACGTCATGAAAGAGGCGCCGACGCGGTGCGAACCCGAGCACCTCGATGCCGAGCACCCGCTCTTCATCCTCTACACCAGCGGCACCACCGGCAAACCCAAAGGGATCGTGCACACCACCGGCGGGTACCTGCTCGGCGCCTACATCACCACGAAGTGGGTCTTCGACCTCAAGGACGACGACACCTACTGGTGCACCGCCGACATCGGCTGGGTCACCGGTCACAGCTACATCGTATACGGCCCGCTCGCGAACGGCGCCACGGTCGTGATGTACGAGGGAGCGCCCACGCATCCCCAACCGGATCGCCTCTGGTCGATCATCGACAAGTATCGGGTCACGGTCTTCTACACCGCGCCCACCGCGATCCGAGCGCTCTTGAAATTGGGCGACGAGTGGCCGAAGCGACACGAGTTGAAGAGCCTGCGGCTCTTGGGAACCGTCGGCGAACCGATCAACCCCGAGGCCTGGATGTGGTATTACCAGGTCATTGGTAAGGGACGCTGCCCGATCGTGGACACGTGGTGGCAGACCGAGACCGGCGCGATCATGATCACGCCCCTGCCCGGCGCCACGCCGACCAAGCCGGGGTCGGCGACCAAGCCGTTCCCCGGTATCGCGGCGGACGTCGTGACGAAGGACGGCAAGAGCACCAAACCCAACGAGGGGGGCTATTTGGTGATCACCCGGCCCTGGCCGTCGATGCTCCGCACGATCTACGGCGACCCCGAGCGCTACAAGAAGCAGTACTGGAGCGAAATTCCCGGCGTGTATTTCACGGGCGACGGCGCCCGTCGGGACAAGGACGGCTATTTCTGGGTCATGGGGCGGGTCGACGACGTGATGAACGTCGCCGGGCATCGGTTGGGCACGATGGAGGTCGAGAGCGCGCTCGCCAGTCACCCCGCGGTCGCGGAAGCGGCGGTCGTGGGGCGACCCGACGCCATCAAGGGGACCGCCATCGCCGCCTTCGTGACCCTCGAGCACACCCACAAACCTTCCGACAGCTTAAAGGACGACCTCCGCGCTCACGTCGCCAAAGAGATCGGCGCGTTGGCCAGACCCGACGATCTCCGGTTCACGGAAAACCTTCCCAAAACCCGAAGCGGGAAGATCATGCGGCGGTTGCTCCGCGACATCGCAGCCGGGAAGGAGACGGTCGGCGACGTGACCACGCTCGAAGACCTCGCCGTCCTCGCCAAACTCCGAGAGGAAGAGGAGTAGAGCGGCTGCCACCCCCGCGTTGCGTTGGTTGATTCCACGCCGGCGATTGTTTATCATGGGGCGTCATGAAGATCGCAATCGGTAGCGACCACGCCGGGGTGACGCTGAAAGACCGCATCGGGAAGCTCCTCGACGACCTGAACGTGGCGCATCAGGATTTTGGCACCAACGGCATCGATCCCGTCGATTATCCCGATTACGGCGCCAAGGTCGCGGAGGCCGTGTCGACCGGCGTGGTCGACCGGGGCATCTTGGTCTGCGGATCCGGGGTCGGGATGTCGATCGTCGCGAACAAGTTTCCGAAAGTCCGCGCCGCCCTGTGCTCCGATCCCCAGGTCGCCAAGACCAGCCGGGCCCACAACGACGCCAATGTCCTCGTCCTCGGCGAGCGCGTCCTCGATTCCGATCAGGGATTGGACATCGTCAAGGCCTGGCTCGATACGCCGTTTGACGGCGGCCGTCACGCACGCCGCGTCGAAAAGATCGCCGAACTTGAACGTCGCTTCTGCGACCGCCGCTGAGAGAGCCGCCTATGTCCGAACTCCAGAACGTCGACCCTGAAATTTTCGAGGCCATCCGGGCCGAGGCCCGCCGGGAAGAGGAAAAAATCATCCTCATCGCGTCGGAAAACTACGCCAGTCGCGCCGTCTTAGAAGCCCAAGGTTCGGTCCTGACCAATAAGTACGCGGAAGGGTACCCGGGGCGGCGCTATTACGGCGGCTGCGAGTTCGTCGATCGGGCCGAAACCCTGGCGATCGAGCGCGCGAAGACGCTCTTCGGGGCCGAGCACGCCAACGTCCAGCCCCACTCCGGGTCGCAGGCGAACATGGCGGTGTATCTGGCCATGCTCAAACCGGGCGACGTCGTCCTCGGGATGAGCCTTGCCCACGGCGGCCATCTCACCCACGGCAGCCCGGTGAATTTCTCGGGCCTCTTGTTTCGGATCGTGTCCTACGGCGTGAACAAGGACACGGGACGGATCGACGACGACGAGGTCGAACGGATCGCGATCGAACACCGCCCGAAGATGATCATCGTGGGCGGCAGTGCGTACGCGCGCACCCTCGACTTCAAGCGCTTCCGCGCGACGGCGGATCGGGTGGGTGCCCTGCTGATGGCCGACATCGCGCACCCCGCCGGCTTGATCGCCGCGGGGATTCATCCCAGCCCGGTCCCCTACGCCGACTTCGTGACCACCACCACCCACAAGACGCTGCGGGGCCCCCGCGGGGGCATGGTCCTCTGCAAGGCCGCCCACGCCAAGGCGATCGATAAGATACTTTTCCCAGGCATTCAAGGCGGCCCGTTGATGCACGTCATCGCGGCCAAAGCCGTGGCGCTGAAAGAAGCGATGTCGCCCGCGTTTATCGACTATCAACGACACGTCGTCGAGAACGCCCAAACCCTGGCCGGAGCGCTCCAGTCCCTCGGATACCAGATCGTCACCGGCGGAACCGACACCCATCTGTTTCTCGTCGACCTGCGCTCCAAGGGCGTGACGGGAAAAGAGGCCGAGGTCGTGCTCGACCAGGCGGGCATCACGCTGAACAAGAACGCGGTGCCGTTCGACGACAAGCCGCCCGCCGTGACCAGCGGCATCCGCATCGGAACCCCCAGCGTGACGACGCGGGGGATGGGCACGGCGGAGATGGCGCTCATCGCC
Organism: Nitrospirota bacterium; assembly: GCA_016201825.1. Classification (GTDB taxonomy): domain Bacteria; phylum Nitrospirota; class Nitrospiria; order 2-01-FULL-66-17; family 2-01-FULL-66-17; genus 2-01-FULL-66-17. Next base: position 3,794 of record JACQCD010000043.1, read on the forward strand.
GGCCTGATCGACCGCGTGCTGTCGAAGCGTGGCGAGCCGGCCATCGTCTCCGAAACCGCCGCCGAGGTGCGTCGCCTGTGCGAGCGCTTCCCCGTCTATCGCGAGCACTGATACCTCAGCCCTCTATTCTGTCTTCATTCTTCAAGGGCCTAACATACTTTGGGAGCCCGTTCAGGAATGGCCGGATGCAAGGCGGAGCGAGAACCGGAGCGGAGCGTACTGTTTCGTACGTGAGCACCGGAAGCGCAGCGACAACGCAGCAGACGGCCATTCATCAACGGGCGAGCCTGTAGATGCGCTGTCCGTTCTGCGACCACCAGGAAGATAAAGTCGTCGATTCCCGCGCCAGCCGCGAGGGCATCGTGATCCGGCGCCGCCGTGAGTGCATCGGATGCCGGCGGCGATATACCACCTACGAGCGGGTCGAAGAGGTATTGCCGCTCATCGTCAAAAAGGACGGACGGCGCGAACCTTTCGACCGGATGAAAATCCTCCAGGGCTTGAAGAAGGCGTGTGAAAAGCGACCGGTCGCCCTGTCCACCCTCGAGGAAATCGTCGACCAAGTCGAGAAGAAATTACAAGAGATGGGCGAACCGGAGGTCCCCAGCCGTATAATTGGGGAAGAGGTCATGGCACAACTCCACCGGATCGATCAAGTCGCGTACGTCCGATTCGCCTCGGTCTACCGCGAATTCAAGGACGTCAACCAGTTCATGGACGAGCTCACCGACTTGCTCCGAGACGAACGCCGCACCGAGACGAGGTCCCCCTAACGGTGCCCCGCCTCCCTCAACGCACGACGTTCCGCCAACCCCCCGCCAAACCCGGCGAATCGTCGGAGATCGCGCCGGCCCGTGCGCGTCCTACGTTGTTGCCTCGAGCGCGTCGCGTCGTCCCGCCCAAGACCCGGCGTGTGCCGAAGGATCAGATGATCCGGGTGGCGATCATCGGGGCGGGACGCGGAGGCGCGTCGCTCATCCACATCCTGCACAACGATCCGCTCGTCACCATCGTCGGGATCGCCGACCTCGATTCGCACGCCGCGGGCATTGTCCTCGCGCGTCAGTTGAAGATCCCGACGACGTCCGACTACCGGCGGCTGCTTCGGTTACCCAAGGTCGATACGATCATCGACGTGACGGGAAGCGACGAGGTCGCCGACGCGCTGGTCGGGCTGAATCGTCCGGAGGTCGCCGTGGTGGGCGGACCGGGCGCCAAGTTTATGTGGCAGCTCATCGACGAGCGCATCCGTAGCAAGGAAGAGCTGGAACGCCATCTGCACGAGTACCAGTCGCTCTACCGGTTGTACATGCGAGAGGTGCGCCACGCGATCAGCGAGGAACGAACCCGAATCGCGTTGGACATCCACGACGGCTTGGTCCAGACCCTGGCGGGGCTGAGTTATAAGCTCGACCTGTGCCGCGAATTCCTCACGCAGGATCCCGACGGCTGCGCGCGCACGCTCGAAGAAACCCAGGGCCTGCTCAAGAGCGCGATCGAGGAAGCGCGCCAAGTGGTGTTCAACCTCAAGCCGCTGCACTTCGATCGCCTGGATCTCCACACCGCCCTCAAGACCTACGCCAAGACCTACGCCAAACAGTACCAGATCGCCACCACTGTGACGGTCACCGGCAGCGAACGGATGCTCTATCCCAAGACCAAGATTTTTCTGTTCCGGATCATCCAGGAGGCCCTGTCGAACGTGCAGAAGCACGCCGGGGCCTCGAAGGTCCACGTGGGAGTCGAGATCGAGAAATCCACGCTCACCGCGACGATCCGCGACAACGGCATGGGGTTCGATCTGCCCGAGGTGTCGAGAAACCCCGAGAAGTGGGCCTCGCTGGGCCTGAAGGGCATGACCGAGCGCGCCCGTCTGTTGGGGGGGGGCACCCGGATCGACACGGCCCCCGGACAGGGGACGGCGATCGCCGTCGAAATCCCGCTCACGAACAAGGAGCCCGAACGCCTTGGCTAAGAAGATCAAAGTCCTGATCGCGGACGACCACCAGGTGGTCCGCGACGGCCTCTCCGCGATCCTCCAGACCAAGGACGACATCATGGTGGTGGGGGAGGCTCGAGATGGCGTGGAAGCCGTGGAAAAAACCCGCCAACTGCAACCCGACGTCGTCTTGATGGACATCAGTATGCCGCGCCTCAACGGCGTCGAGGCCACTCGTCGGATCAAAGAACAGTTTCCGGACGTGCGGGTCGTCGTCCTGACGATGTACGAGGAAGAGGAGTACATCTTCGACCTCGTGAAGACCGGCGTCTCCGGCTACCTCCTCAAGAATTCGGACTCGGCCCTGATCGTCAAGGCGATTCGCGCGGCGGCCAAGGGCGAATCGTTCCTCCACCCGACGGTTGCGGGCAAGATTCTCACCGAGTTCACCAACATGGCTGAGAACCGGGGGAAGAAACCGGCCAAGGGTAAGGCGGACCTGACGGAACGCGAACAGGGCGTGCTGCAACAGATCGCCGAGGGCAAGACGAACAAGGAGATCGGCAACCAGTTGTCGATCAGCGAAAAAACGGTGAAGAACCACGTCCGCAACATCTTTCACAAACTCGACGTGTTCGATCGCACCCAAGCGGCGATCCAGGCCATCCGCCGCGGGATTATCCGTCTGGACATGAACAAATAGGATATCGTCGTCGGGGCAAGGTCACCGTAGATCGGCCTATCTCGATGTGAACGGCGCGGCCGTTCACACGCCGGCTGGCCCCTACATCAAACATGGACGAGCCCGTTCGCCAGTTCCTCCACTACCTTTCCGTCGAAAAGGGCCTCGCCCCTCTCACACTGGAAGCCTACAGCCGCGATCTTGGTCGCGTGATTGGGCTGTTGGACGGCCAGGGCGTCGGCGCCTGGACAGTGGTCGATCGGACCCACGTGCGCGCGTGTCTGTCCGAACTTCACCGCCAGGGCCTGTCTCCGCGGACGGTCGCGCGCACGGTGACGATCGTGCGAGGGCTGTACCGATTCCTGTTGGGCGAGGGCATGGCCGTGGCCGACCCGACCGCCGGCCTGGAATCGCCCCGCGGATCGCTTCGTCTCCCCCACGCCCTCAGCCAGGCCGAGGTGGATGCGTTGCTGTCCTGCTCGCGAGGCACGACGCCCCGGGCCTCGCGCGATGAGGCGATGATCGAATTGCTCTACGCCACGGGGATGCGGGTATCCGAGTTGGTCGGGCTACGGCTCCGCGACGTCAATCTGGAAGTGGGATACGTCTCACCGGTGGGGAAAGGGGCCAAAACGCGTATCGTGCCCGTCGGCGAGGTGGGGCAGGACAAGCTCGCCCGGTACCTCGGGCCTCCGCGCCAAGCGCTCCTGAACGGGCGAACGTCCCCCCACGTCTTCATCAGCAATCGCGGCGACGCGATGACCCGTCAGCGGTTCTGGCAGATCCTGCGCGCCTACGCCCGCGTCGCCGGGATCACCCGGCCCTTCTCCCCGCACACGCTGCGCCACTCGTTCGCCACGCACCTTCTGACGCGCGGCGCCGACCTGCGTTCCGTCCAAGCCATGCTGGGTCACTCCCAGATCACGACCACGCAGATCTATACCCACGTCACGCGGGAGCGGCTCAAAGCCCTGCACCAGAAACTGCACCCGAGAGGGTGACGCGACACGGCGCGCCCCCTAAAACTCGAACCTCAGGCCGGCCAAAAATGTTCTCCCGCCGAGATCGATGTCGCCGGTTCCCGATGACCCGCTGGCGATGACCTTCGCCCGCTGGGCCTCGATTCTGAGATAGCTCCGCGCAATCCCGGACTCCTCCCGCAACCCCGAAGCGGCCGAAGGATCCAGCGTGTTGAGGAGCACATCGAACCCACCGCGTGCAACCCAGCCTCCCGCCCCGCCCTGAATGCGATCTTTGTTTTCCACGGCGAGCCGATAGACGACCCGCCGATAGCCGACACCGACGAACGGAACGAGGAGCTGATTCTCTGAAAAACGAACGGCGTGCTCGACCCCCAGCGTGACCGGAAACAGCGCGAGGCGCTGGCGTTCGCTGCTCACCACACCCGTCGTCGTTCTCGCGTAACCTTCGGCGGTCAAATACGCCGCGTCGGCGGTGAGCGAGAGCCAGGGCACCACCCGGTACGAGCCGGCCACGGTTGGAAGCCCTTCGCCGCTTCGGCCGTATTGCTCCTTCCAGCCGTCGACCGCGGGGGAAAAATAGCCTCCCCCGACCAGCAGGGACCACCGCTCCGGACCCCGAGAGGGCTGGGCCACATCGGCCCCGGCGACGAGCGACGGTCCACCGAGGAGGACCGCGAGAAGCGCGAGGGCGCTTCCGAATGGGTTACGCACGTGGGGGATCTCGGCGCCTCCAACAGGCTCTGGATACCATCGCGATCCCGGCAAGTGCGCAGGCACCGGCCATCCAGGGCCACTCGATCCAGAACCACGCGAACCCCACCGCCGGCAATAAGAGAATGCGCACCAGCGAGCGGAGCGCTTCGGATCGGCGCAACCGGGCGGCGACCGGCGGGCTCCACACCCGGTACGCCGCGACAAACGCACGGCCTGGCGCGTGGGTGGAGAGGTAGCGGTCTCGCCACACCCTCAGGACCTCGACCTGCGGAGCCAACGCCGACCCATACGCGGCGGTCGCGATGAAACATCCCCCGGTATCCTCGAGCGGCGGAAACCCCACCACCAATTGGGGCGCCTCGGCGACTTCGCTGGAGAGGACGCTGAATTGAGCCGTTCCGTATGTCCCAGTACTCTGGTCGGACGGAGCACTGACCTTCGTCGTCGCGGCCACGTCCGCGCCGTAGAGCGTGTTCACAATGGCGGACAGTATCGGCTGGCTCACCGCTCTCACGGACACGTAGTAGGTCGTGCCATTGGTCAGATTCTGCAGTGTGTACCGAGGCTCCGTCAGGCCGTACGCGACCAGGCTTCCGCCACCCGGCGTCGTCCCGGAATACACCTCATACGAGGTTGCGGACGCCACCGAATTCCAACTCAGCTTCAACCGCGTATCCCCGATCCCCGCCGTCAGTCCGGTGGGTTGATCGGGAGCCGTGATGGAGTCGGATAGCCCCGTGAGGGGGCCGGCGCAGGTGGTCCCGGCAGAACACACGTCGGCTTTCAGATACGACTGGGGCGAAGCGCCCTCGGTAGCCGTCCCGTCATACACGCCTCCCACCGGCGCCGACGGGGCCGAGAACGAGACGCGGTAGCCGGACACCGCATAGTCGGCATTGGCGGTCCAGCTCACCTGACAGCTCGTGCCCGGGGACGGATCGCACGCGACCTTCACGCCCGCGGTTTGAAACGGCCTCGAATGGGCCCCTGGGCTCGGCCCTCCGTATGCGCCGAGGTCGCTCCGGCTGTCGTCCACCCGGTCGGTGATACTCGGATCGCCTGTATCGATGGCCGGAGAACCCGACGTGAGGTGGAAGTCGAGGTGATCGGGGTCGACGAACGCCGGATCGGCTTCGTCTACGACCGGGTTACCCCGCTGCTCACCCGGGGCTGGGTCCGGAACCTGAAAGAAGAGGTTGTAGCTGGTCAGTGCCGTGGCCCCGATGGGCGTGGCGAGCAGGTTGATCGGGGTCCCCGACACGATCGCAAAAATATTGTTCCGGATCGTCATCGTGGACCCGTTACACGCGATCCCATCGCCGACGATCCGGTAGAACGTCACTTGGACAATCTCCCCGCTGGTGTTCTGGCAGTCGATCGCCTTCGAGGCCTGGGTGATCACCAGATTGCGGAGGTTGACCACCCCGCCGTTCACCACAATCGCGGGTCCCGCCGTACTCAAAATGAGCCGATGGAGCGTCACCGCCACACCCGGCGCATTGATTTGGATCAGCGGCTCGGCGCTCGATCCCTGCAGGACAACTTTCGCGCCGTCCTCCGCCTCGATCGTGAGCGCCTCCCCGATTGTGAGATTACCCCCATAGGTGCCCGAAGCAACCGTGATCGTGTCTCCGGTGCTCGTATTCGCCTTGGCAAGGTCGATGGCGCCCTGGAGCGTGGCCGCGGACCCTGGTACGGTGAAATTCTCCGCCCGGCTCATGGCGGGCCCGCTTGCCACGGCGATGAAGAGGCTCCACCCGAGCAACGGCCTGTTCAGCAAGAGTCGGCGGCTCATGGGGTAGGCGAAACGGATCAGTAGCTGATCAGAGAGAGGACGTGTTGGTCTTTGAGTTTGTCGCGACCGCCGAGCTGGACCAACTCGATCAGCACGGCAATCCCCGCCACCACGCCGCCCAGTTCCTTGACCAAGTGCACGGTGGCGGCCATCGTGCCCCCGGTGGCCAGCAGGTCATCCACGATCAGCACGCGCTCGCCGGGGTTGACCGCATCCTTGTGAATAGCGAGCGAGTTCGATCCGTATTCGAGGTCGTACTTCCGTTCGTAGACCTCGGCGGGCAACTTGCCCGGCTTGCGCACCGGGACGAACCCCGCGCCCAACTCGAGGGCCAGGGGCGCGCCGAAGATGAACCCCCGGGATTCGATCGCCACCACCTTGGTCACGCCCTCATCCCGGTAAAAATCGGAGAGACGGCGCACCACCCGTGCGAACCCCTCCGCGTCCCGCAACAAGGTCGTGATGTCGTAGAACAGAATCCCTTCCTTGGGAAAGTTCGGCACTTCACGGATCTTGGCTTTTAAATCCATACCGGGGGTCAGATGATCTGGTCGGCGGTGATCAGCTTCTTGGCGATCAGGACTCGGAGTTTGGTCAACGCGCCCGCCTCGATCTGTCGGACGCGCTCGCGGGTCAGACCGAAGACTTTCCCAATTTCCTCGAGGGTATGCGGCTCATCGCCGTCCAATCCGAACCGCATGATCAAGACCTTTTGCTCGTTGGGTTTGAGGATCTTCATCCACTGCACGATGTCCTCTCGACGACGGATCCCCTCGGTCGTGGTGGCCGGCGAGATCTGCGACGTATCTTCGATGATGTCCTTCAGCGACGTTTCCTGCGCGTTGCCGATCGGACTTTCGAGCGAATACGTCTTGCGGATCAATTGCTGAAGGTGGATCACTTCGTCCACCGGAACCCGAAGCCGCTTCGAGATCTCCGTCGCATTGGGATCCCGATCGTGTTCCTGCATCAAGACATCGACCGCCTGGAGATAATGATTGACCTTTTCCACCACGTGGACCGGCAGGCGGATCAATTTGCTCTGGTTGATGATCGCGCGTTCGATCGATTGACGGATCCACCACGAGGCATACGTCGAGAACTTGAATCCCCGCCGGTAATTGAACTTCTCGACGGCCTTGATCAATCCGATATTGCCCTCCTCCAACACGTCGGAAAACGGAAG
>JACQCD010000069.1 GCA_016201825.1 Nitrospirota bacterium
CTCGACGCGTCGCTCTACACTTTGTTACAGACTCTCTCGGTCACGCTGTTCGAGAAGATGCCCTTGCAGCAAGCCTTTCCCGGCACCGACTCCACTTCCACAGGCGATGAGGACCGCAACCAATTGAATCTATTCGATCCTTAACCGGACACTACTGTTTAGATACCTTTCGTTTTTCATAATGAGGTCTATAGTCGTCGGTCACTCCATAAGATGAGCTTCGCAATGTCCATATCGATCTTCGGGAAGGCTCATGCTGAAGGAAACCGGCTTTCCCGTTTCCTTCTCGACATTGGCGATCGGCCATTCTCCATACCGTGAATTCGTCCATACTGTCGCCCCGGTCCCCGTGTTCCACTGTTTTGAGGTGAGGGCAATATTCACGACCGCTGAGGCGCTGAGCGAAGAGAGATCCTGCCCGAGGCTCACCTTGGTTTCAAGTCAGAGATTTCGTAGGTCCCTGTAAATACGGTCGTGACCCCTCGACACCGGGATTACGGGTGACGGGTTGCTCAACGGAGCGATCGCCGACATCAGCCCGATTTCACACCCAGTGAAGAAACATAGTCCCGGCTTGGTCCCGTGTCCAACACGCCGCTGCAAGAAGGTGTGGAGACCGGGAACGAGAACAGGCGCCGGTTCAAGAAATCGTGGCAGACCTAGACGAAAAAGCCCCTCGGACCGGCCTCTGCGACTTTTCCCTTGACCAAGCAGTAAAAGATGTGTCAATAATTCTATGAAGGGATGCTTCCGCCCCCTACTCCTTCGGGGGTGAGGCGCTAACATTGGGCTGCTGGCTCTCCTCCCTTAAGTTCCTATCAACCGGCAGCTTGTGCCAATAACCGGTACAACGCGCGACACCAGGCTGGCGGAAAGAACGCAGGAGGGTACCATGAAACCCCTACCACGAATTCTTGGTCAGATGTTCGTTCTTCTGGCGCTTGGCCTCTCACTCACCACGTGTTCCAGCGGAGGCGGTTCCAACAACAGCAGTGGCGGCGGGGGTAGTGATGGCTTCAGCTTTACCCTCGAGCCCTCAAGCGTCGAGGTGTTCCAGGACTCGAGCCGCCTGGTCCAGGTCAATCTGGTGCGTCAAAGCAACTTCACGGGTGAAGTAACGGTGACGCTCTCGGATCCTCCCGAGGGTGTCGAGTCGGATACCCTGACTCTTCCCCCCGACGACGACCGGGGCCTGCTCCTGATCTCGGTAAAACCGAGCGTAGTGTCAGGCAGTTCGATGAGCCTTCAGGTCGCCGGCTCAAGCGGTGGTTCGAGCGTCTCCGCGCCTCTAACGCTGAGTGTGAAGCCGCAGACCCCAAGCTCCCAGGCGTTGATCCATGCGGCCCTCGAGGCGGGCCGGATCAGCTACGGCACTTCGCTGGTCTACCGGGCCTACGCGCTCTTTGCCGACCCCCGCTTGCCGGAGGAGTTCGTGGGCTCGGGTTCAATTGAAGAGGACTTTGGGCTGTTCTTCGAGGCCGAGGACCCCGGCCTGCCCGCAGACATCCAGGCCCAGCTCCACCCCTTCCTAGTCCGGCCCACCCATCCCGATAGCATCTTCAACCAGACCAACCAGAAGATAACCACTTTCGCTGCTGCTTCCAGTACCCCGCTTTGTACTTCAGGCCCCGGCTGGACCTCGCTGAAAAGCGATATCTATCCCATCAGGGTGTGGGCGCAGTGTACCGGCGCCACCGACCTCGACGCCAAGCATGCAGTTTTTAAGGCGCTGCTAATAGCCGAGAGCATCTGGAAGCCCATGACCAAGCTGATGGGCGAGCCGATTCCCGACGAGGGCACACCTGATACAGGGGGTGACGACGCCATTGATTTTTACTTGCTGAACATGGGCACGACCGTCAACCGGGGAGTCAACTTAGGCATCAGCACAGGTGCCATTGCTACAACCTTCTCGTCACCCCCCAAATCTGGTGTGGCCAGACCCGATTTCGCCACGAGCGGTTACATGCTCCTGGGCCGCGATCGGCTGGGGGGTTCGAGCTTCTTTAGCACCATGGTCCACGAGTTCTTTCACATGCTCCAGTTCCGGCACAACCAGAAGATCATGTTCCAGGGGGGCAATGAATACTGGTTCGTGGAAGCCTCGGCTGTATGGGCCGAGTCCCACTTCGCCCGCGAAACCTCTCGCAAACAAGTGCACCCGAGATTCATCAAGGAATTTCAGCAGAGCCCACTTTCACTTCACCTATCGGTCCCCAACCACCCCATAACAACCGAGGTCAGGCACATGTACGCGGCCTACATCTGGCCCTTCTTCATGGAGCAGGAGAGAGGAGCACAGACCATTGCCGACGCCTGGGGCGCCATGGAGACCGCAAAGACCTTTAACGAAGCCTTGGAGGCCATCAATGCCCAACTCCCCTTCGATAAAAACTTCCATCGCTTTTCGGTGCGCAACCTCAACAAGGAGCAATTGCCGGCCATTGACAAGTCGAAGCGCTATGTCAACCTCGACCCAAACTTCTTCGACAACTTTGGGCCTTCCGACCCTAACAAGAGCGTGACACTCGAGGCCGGCACCGTTAGTGGCACTCCGGTCAAGATCGCCGCCCTCGACGGAGACTACTACAACTACAAGGTCAAGGATGCCCGCGTGCACAAGATGACCGTAAGCATCTTCTCCCTGGTACCGCAGGATGGCCTCGAGGTGGACGCCCTCTTGAACATCGACAACAAGGGCTGGGAAGAGCGCAGCCTGACCGGCAAGAGAGAGGTCATCTTCTGCTTTGACAACCCTCAGGACAAGTTCTCGGAGATGTGGCTGGTCCTCTCCAACCACTTCAAGAGCGGCGGCCTCATAGAGAATCAATTCGACAACCAGATCCTCGGCCTCCTCACAGTCGACCCCGAGCAAGCCGGTTGTCGAGGGGATTGGAAGGGGATTGCCAATTACACGGCCGCCACCGATGTCCAGGGCCATGCGGGCGTTTTCAAGATGCACACCTCGGTCAACTTCGCTCTGGACGTGGCGGGTGAATTCCGCCCGACCGGCACAGTCGCGTTCTCCATTGAGATCCCAGATTGCACGGTTACGCTCTTCCCGGACTCGGCCACCATTGCCCCCAGCGATGGCCTTCTGGCCTTCGATGAAACCACCGATCCCGCCACCTACTCCGGCAGCGGCATCACGAATTGGGTGGCTACCGCCACATTTTCCTGTCCGGACGGGACTGAGACCGTCCCGAACTTCCCCGTCGGGGGCCAGTGGTTAGATATCCCCTTCGGCCAGTACAAGGTACCTGCCGACGGCAAGACCCTCACCGGAACGTCCACCACGGGGGCCCTCACCTGGGACTGGAACTTCAACAAGCAGTAAGCGATCGAGACCCCGACCTACCGCCTCTCGGTGCCCGGTTGGCTCTTACAACCACGGTCCGCAACGGACCGCCCAGATGTCGCAGTCTATGGGCAATCCCCTTCCCATTCGCGGTGCACGCTGAGAGCGGGCGGGGCATACCCCGCTCATAGGAGATTGACCATGGCTATATCTCCATTCGGAATGCTGACCTGTGTTCTGATCATCGCGGGATGCGCTTCCTCACCCGCACGTCCACAGCATCCCTCTCCAGCTCCACCATTTCCGGGGACGGTCCCCTCTTCGCTGACCCAGGGCGACCCCCAGACTGATTCGAAGAATGAACCGGCGGCGGAGGCCAAGCAATACCGCGTCGATATGGTCGTGACCGGCGAGGGCCGGAGCGCGACCATCACGAGATTTCTGGATGATGGCAGGCAGCGGATGGATATTGCCGCCGAAGGGCACACGATGAGACTGATCGAGCGGCCCGACAAGAACGTCCTCTACATGGTCATGCCGGATGAGAAAATGTATCTCGAACGGCCCCTGGAGCATCGGGCACCCGGGAAGGAGACCGACCTCACGATTGAGAAAGTGGGGACGGAATCGGTCAAGGGGCAGGTGTGTGACAAATTCAAGCTGTCGAACAGCAACGGCGTGGCGTTTTTTTGGGCCAATCAGCAAACACAGCTTCCCGTGCGGCTGCAAGATGACAAGAGCACCATCGACTGGGAGAACTACCAGATCGGCGCGCAGCCAGCCGCGTTGTTCGATCCCCCGTCGGGCATCTCGAAATTCGAGATGCCGAATATGGGGATGATGCTGGGACAAAACCTCGCGGGAATGGCCCTCGGGGGTCTGGGTGGACAGATGGCTCAGCAGTTCGGTGGCAATCTCGGCACGACGATAGGGTTGGCAGCCGGGGGACCGATGGGGATGATGCTCGGTCGAATGGTCGGCCAGAGCATCGGCGGCATGTTGTCGGGCGCCGCGCAACGTGCGCTCGTGCCAAAGTCGGTCTCGCTGTCGAGATAGCGGGGAACAATTGGAGTCAGAGTGTTCCGGTATGGAACGAGACCCTGCTCAACCGCAAACGCAAACCGAGGAGAGCCTGCGCCACGTCCTTGAGGTTCGAGACCGGGTCGCCCCTCACCGCACCGACGTCACGACGTGGGTGGACCTCCTGGATCTGGAAGAAGGGCGCTAGGAACCAATAGGACGGGTTGTCACGAGACGAGCTCGTATCGTTCGTAGAGAAACTCCAGAATTCGCACTTTGAGGTCGTGGTACGCCGGCATGCCCACGATCACCCGGCGGTTGCGAGGGCGAGGGAGATCCACGCGAACGACCTCCCCGATCGTCGCGCCCGGGCCGTTGGTCATCAACGCGATGCGGTCTGACAGGAGAATCGCCTCGTCCACGTCGTGCGTCACCATCAATACGGTCTGCCCGAACTTCTGCCAGATACGGAGGACCTCGTCTTGAAGGTGGCCCCGTGTTAAGGCGTCGAGCGCCCCGAAGGGTTCGTCCAGCAGCAACACCTTCGGCCGCATGGCGAGCGCCCGCGCGATGCCCACGCGCTGACACATCCCGCCTGAGAGTTCTGCGGGGTATTTCTGGGCCGCCTCGATCAGCCCCACCATGTCCAGGAAGTGCATGACCCGGTCCTTCTGGTCTTTGCGGCTCAAGGACGGAAAGACCTCTTCCACCGCCAGGAGGACGTTGTCGTGCGCCGAGAGCCAGGGGAGCAGCGCATGCTGCTGGAACACCATCCCCCGGTCGGGTCCCGGGCTCGTGACTTCCTTGCCATCGAGGATCACCCCGCCGGTCGTTGGATGCGTGAGGCCGGCGACGATGGAGAGCAGCGTGCTCTTGCCGCATCCTGAGTGGCCGATCAAGGTCACGAATTCTCCCTGGCCCACGGAGAGGGTGCAGTGTTGAATCGCGGGGTAGGGTCCTCGGGGCGTCTCGAAGGTTTTCGTCACGTCACTGATCTGGAGAAACTGGCTCATGGTCGTCCTCACCCCAGGGGTTGATTGGTGATCCGGCGCGCCGCGGCGAGCATCAGACGATCGAGGCCCAAACCCACGAGGCCGATCACGGCGATCGCCAGAATGATGTGCTCCAGCGACAGATTGTTCCACTCATCCCAGACGAAGAACCCGATCCCCACTCCACCGGTCAGCATCTCTGACGCCACGATCACGAGCCACGCGACTCCCAGACTGACCCGCAATCCCGAAAGAATATGCGGGAGCGCGGCTGGAATCAGGATGCGCGTCATCATCTTCCGACGCGAGAGCTGCAGGATGCGGCCCACCTGGAGGTAGGCCGGCGGAACCTGCTGGACCCCGGCCGAGGTATTGAGCAGGATCGGCCACAACGCGGTGATAAAAATGGTGAACACCGCGGCGGGGGTGGCGGCCTGAAACGTGGCCAGCCCCAAGGGCAGCCACGCCAGCGGGGAGACGGGCCTCAGCACCTGGACCACGGGGTCCCACATCTTCCGCGTCACCGAGGAGCGACCCAGGATCAGGCCGGCGGGAATGCCGACCACGATCGCAAGGCCGAACCCGAGGCCGACCCGGCCCAGGCTATAGAGCACTTGCCATCCGAGTCCCTTGTTGTTCGGACCGCGATCAAAAAACGGGTGACGGATCAGATCCCAACTCTTGGTCACGGTCTGGACGGGATTGGGCAGGAACGGAGCGAGTTGGCTCACCACCGCCCACACACCGACGAGCAGCGCCACGCCCACGAGCGGCAACACGATCTCGCCGAGCGGCGCCTGCCTTCGTCTGGGGGGGACGGACGGCTGAGCTGGCACAACGGTCTTCCGAGCCCTGGAGGTCGCAGGCGTCTTTTCGATTGGGATCGCACTCCTCATCTCAACTCGTTCCATCCTTACACCCGCTTGATGGCGAACTTCTTCACGTAGCCCTCGGGATCGGCTGGATCGAACTCGATCCCGTCAAAGAGCATTTCCTTCTTATATTCCTCAGCGGGCACCGGAATGCCCAATGTCTTCGCCGCTTCACGATACAGATCCGTCCTATTGACGGCATCGACCACTTTCTTGTAGTCGATCGGCTCTTTAATGAATCCCCATCGCCGGTGTTGAGTGAGAAACCAGAGGCCGTGGGACTTCCAAGGGAAGGTCACCTCGCCGTTCCGGTAGAACTTCATGTAGTTGGGATCCTGTTCCGTGCGCCCGTCGCCATAGACATACTTGCCCTGCATCCGCCCCAAGACGACGTCCACCGGCGCGTTCACATATTCTTTGCGGGCGATGATCTCAGCCACCTTGGGCCGGTTCTCCATGTGATCGATGTACTGCGAGGACTCGATCGTGGCCATCAGCAGGGCCTTAACGGTCTTGGGGTTTTTCTCGGCAAACTCCTGCGTCATACCCAGCACCTTCTCGGGGTGATTGACCCACATCTGTTGGGTGGTGATCGCGGTAAATCCGATGCCGTCGAAGATCGCCCGCGCGTTCCACGGTTCCCCCACGCAAAAGCCGTCCATGTTGCCGATCCGCATGTTGGCGACCATCTGCGGCGGAGGGATGGTGATGAGCTTGATGTCGTTGTCGGGATCGACGCCTCCCGATGCCAGCCAATACCGCATCCACATGGCGTGGGTGCCCGGTGGAAAGGTCATTGCGAACGTGTACGTTTTCTTGCCCTTGTCCGCGTCGACCAGCTTCTTGATGTCTTGCGGTGTCTTCACGCCGAGCTTCTTGAGGTGATTGCCCAGCGTGATGGCCTGGCCGTTTTGGTTCAACGCCATGGGAATCACCATGGCCTTCTGTTGACCTTCGGCGCCGGTGATCCCGAGGGTGGAGGCGTAGGGCATCCCGTAAAGGATATGGGACGCCTGAATGTCCCCAATCGTCAACTTGTCTCGCACCGCGGCCCAGGACGCCTCCTTAGACACGATCACGTCGAGGCCGTACTTCTTGTAGAGCCCCAACTCAGACGCCATCACCACCGAGGAGCAATCGGTCAAGGGAATAAAACCGATCTTGAGCTTCGCGACTTCCGGCGTGTCGCCGGTGCCGGCAAAGAGCCCGCCTCGGAGTGAAGGGAGACCGGACAACAGCACGCCCAGCGCCGTCACGCCGGCCGACTTCACGACGTCCCGCCGGGTATATCCTTTTCCCTCATTCGGTGAATTTGACATGGTCGTTCCTCGGTTCCTTTCTAGAAACTCGTCCCGACTTGGAGATACACCCAATCCGACGGGTCGGTCGCGGCGGGAAAGTTCACATCCATATAGTCACCGGGCATGAAGCGCCCGTACCCGGCTTCGATGCGGATTTTCTCTTTCACCATCATGTACCCCACGAGGTCGATCTCCTGGCCCAGATCCGATTCGGTGTTGTTGGCGGGGGTGGTCTGGAAGATGGCGCCCGACGCCGCATACCAGTTGTCGTCCTTTTCAGCGAGCGAGAACCGATGGTAATCCAGACTCACTCCGGTCAACGTGCTCGGCTTCGCGCTGAACGACACCCGCATGTCCTGCATGTTCCGCCACCCCACATAGTCCATGTAGCCGTAGAAGGGATGGTTCGTCGGAAAGAGATTTTCAAAGGTCCCCAATGTATCGTCGGTGCGATCCTTGTCTCCGGACGCCCGGTCGTACTCGATCCCCACCCTGGGTTTGACGGCCACCGGAACGGTGTAGCCCGCTTTGAGCGCGACGGCGTACGCCGAAATATCGGTCTTGGGCGTGGTGCCGCGGGCATCCATGCTCCCCAACTGGTACGCGCCCTCGCCGGTAAAGTCGATTGCCTCGCTCGCGGCTTTGCCGTCCGCCCGCACCCCCACGGTCACGCGGTTTTGGCCGCGGGCCGCCGGAGCCTTGATCGGCGACAGCAAAGCGGTTCCGGCGGCATTCAATTCTCCAGCGTTCCCCCCGTCCAACAGGTACATGACATAGGGTTCCACGGTGACCGGGGTCGTCTTGATGCTCGCGTAGATCCCGTAGAATTCTTGGTGCTCCCGATTCGAAGGAGTAAACGCCGGGGCCGCTCCGGTGTTGGTCCCATACACTTTGGGAGAAACGCCCCAGAAATCCACGCGAACCGGAGCGGCCAGATAGGTCACTCGAAGTCCGTCAAAGCTTCGCCCGATATTGCTCCAGCCGAAGTGCCCCACCAGACGGTGATCTCCGAACATCAACTCCTGCCGACCGATGGTCAAACTCGTGGGCCCCACGTTCTTCACCATCACGTACCCCTGGTGCAGATCAAGGAGATTATCGTTGGACGCCGTTGAGACTTCGCCGCCGAACAGCCGAGCGTCCTGGATCTGGATAAAGGCGGTGATATCCGGCGTGACTTCGTAGTTCAGATGAAGCCGGATTCGTGAACCGATGAAGCTCAAGGTATCGGCCGCATTCTTGTTAAAATCCGCGTTGGCCCGAAACTCGTACCGCTCACGGACCTCGCCCCCGATGGTCACCACCTGGGCGTCCAGGGCCGCGCGCGCGACGGGCGGATCGCCGAGCGAGCCGAGGAGCAGTCCGATGACACCACAGCACAACACACGCACCAATCGTCTCATTCGATTCCCCTTGTGGGATGAACGGCCGCATTTACGACACCAGCGGAAGGGCGGCCGCGCCCTCTGCTGGGGGCATCAACGCCTCCACGGGTCGAGCATGCTGGTCCAGAATTTCGTACACGCGCCGGCAGCGGGCGATCTCGCCGGGATCGTGCGATTTCTTTCCGTAGTACATGCCCAGCAGCGGCGTCCGGGCGATCAACTCCCGGCCGTCGAAGAGGACGAAATTGGTCGGCATCTCGATCCCGTCACGCCCGGAAAACATCAAATCCTCGTAGAGCGCGAGCCGGACGGTGATGCCGTCGTCCCTCTGGTTCACGATGGTTCGCACGACGTCCGGGTTGGTCAGCTCGTTGCGGTGGATCACGAAGATCCTCGCGATGGCCACGCCGCGTCGGCTCGTGCGAACCTGGTTGCGGTAGTAATTGATCTTCTGGACCTTGCCGATCCAGTCGGTGATATCGACCGAGTTCACGGCCCTGATTTCGCGTTCGCAGCGATCCAGACACCGGCTCGCCTCGTAGTAGTACTCCCCCTCGGTGAGCGGGATCGTTCCCTGGCTCAAGAGCCCGAGCACCTGCTGGGCGGTCTCGATGACCGCGCGGCCTTTGACGACGGCCTCGGGATCTTTCACGCGCTCCAACGTGGCTTCGAGGCGCGTGACGCGGTTGATCGCCTCGGCGGTCTGCCGATGGAGCGCGTGCATCCGGTCGAGCACCAGATGGACGGCCAGGGTCAGCAGCACGCCGATGCCGAACAGCACGTAGGCTTCGCGCTCCAGTCGCAGACCGAAGTGAAACATCAAGGCCAAACCGGCGGCCACCACGAACTCGATCAACGTTCGCACATGCTCGACCTCCGAGACGAGGACCACACTTCTTCGTGGCGGGTAAGAGCAAGTCGCATGCCGCGACCACAATGCGTACCAACGTGATCCCTTAGAGGATATCGACGGAACCGTCGAACGGAAGTGTGGGGACATCCACAAAAAGGTGTGGACGACTGTGCGAGCCATCAGTTGATTGAGATCCCCCTGAGACTGATGGTACGATGAGCCCGTCAAACATCATGATACCTACAAGGGTGTTCCGATGAAGATGAACGCGTTAGATCTCACCAGAGAATATCCCAGAAGCCCGAAGCAGCAGCTCGGCGGATATCTGCACCTCGGCCGGATGATCGACAAGGCGCGGGCGAAAGCCGCGGGCACCGTCGGGGAGTACATCTACCCCTGTCCGCTGGATCAGTCGCTGCTTGAATTCCTAGGGATCAGCGGCGATGTCTTCTATACGGCGGTGAAGAATCGAGCCGACCAGGAAGTCCTCGACTGGCTCGCACAGAACGCCAAGGCCCGAAGCCCGAAAGAGATCGAGGAATGGAACGCGGCGCTGCGCAATCGAAAGCCCCAGAACGAGGAGAGCATGCGCCACTTCCTTGAGATTCGAAACCGGGTCGCCCCTCACCGCACCGATGTCACGACCTGGGTGGACCTCCTGGATCTGGAAGAAGGACGCTCAGAACGCGCTCGGGGCTAAGCAGAAGGACTTGGATTGAGGACTTCTCTCCTTCCACCGGCACCGGGCGTTTGATCATCTCTCTCAGCACGACGCAGAGATTCGCATGGAGGAAAACATGACGAGGTGGCAGATCGGGATTTTGTTCGGTGCGTTTTTCCTCAACGGAATGACAGCGGCTACCGCTCCCGCGTTGAGTACTGCGGGGAGTCGTCCGCTGATGACTGATGCCTCAAAGGTGTTCGCCGTCCCCCAGGTTTCCAAGCCGGGCTACCTTTCTCCAATCACTGATCCTACGTTTGGCACCACGATCACCCGCATTGCGAATGAACCTGGGCAGAATACGTCGCCGGTCGCAGGCACGTGGGGGAGTGATGCGCGACACCACTATGCCAAAGACCAGCCGTGGAATGCCGACAACACCCTGATCGCGATTCAGAACAAAGGGGCCTCGCCAAAACACCTGATTTTGGATGGCGAGACCTATAAGGTGAAATATGGACCATGCAAGAACTATAGCGTGGGCGATGATCGGTGGCATCCGAGTCCTGCACATGCGGATGAGCGGATCAACGTGAACGGGAGCAGTCTTGAGTGGTTTGACGTCGTGAAGTGTGTTCCCACTCGGAGTTGGACATTACCTCTTGTCGCGGACCATTTTGGCGAGGGAGAGGGGAATAGCTCGTTCGATGGTCGTTTTGTGGCTCTGGATGACCACGTCAATATGCTGGTCGTGGATATGGATCCTCAGCCGCCACTTGCCTCATTCGCGAGCGGGAATCGGCGTATGGGACCGTCGATCAATATTTCCAATTGTGGCTTCCCGGGGGAGTGCAAAGTTGACTGGGTCTCGATTTCGCCTTCGGGTAAATACGCGATCGTCAAGTACACCAATAGCGGCTCGATCTACACCCGCCTCTTTGATGTCAATCCGGAGACCTTGGCGTTGACGCCTCATCCGGTGAGTCCGGCTTCCCCACGTTGCGGAGGCACAGCCGATGGCGGCTTTATCTATAGTTTTGGACACGCGGATCTGACCCTGAACCCCTTCGACCATTATGAAGACGTCATCATTGGGCAGGCGCACTGTCCTCATGCGAGTGCGCAGTATCCCGTGAATAGCCTCCTGATGGTCCGGTTGAAGGATGGAATGGCTCAGGCACTGACCGAGACCGCCGATGTCGCGGCTGCGCACCATATCTCGACGCGCAACTATGATCGTCCCGGGTGGGTCTATGTCACGTACTTCTATGCAAGCGGCAAACGATTCAGCAATGAGATCGTTGCAGTGAAGCTTGACGGAAGCAAGAGCGTTGAGCGTCTAGCCCATACCCATAGTGTGACTTCCGGCTGCTACCGCTGCGAGGAACATGGCGTCCCCTCCCGTGACGGGAAACGAGTGCTCTTCACGAGTGACTGGACCCTCAACTGTGGGACCGGCTGCGGAACCACCTCGGTGCGACAAGATTATGTGATCGATGCTCGGAGCCTGAGCACCGTCTCAGATACGCTCCCTTCCGCTCCACCTCAAACCCTTGCCGCAACCCACGTCTCGAAACCGGCCACAACTGATTGACATCGGATCCCGGCGCCGTTACTTCACATCAAACTCCAGCGCCATCCCCTTCTCGAAGTGGGGTTGCCCGGTTTCGTGATCCGGGAAGAGGCAGAGCAGGCCGTAGCGGCCGGGAGTGAACGCCATTTGGAACAACGCGTGATCGCCTGGCGCGAGCCCCACGACGCCGCCAACCGGTTTGCCTGGCGGAGATCCCGCAGGGGGCTTGCCAGGGGCCAACGCCTCGCCAAACGCCTTGATCGAGCCCTTCGGGGGAAGTTGGACCACCAGCGTCTCGTGGACCTGCTGGCCCTCGTTGACCACCTTGATGGTTCGAGTTCCGGCCGTGATGGGTTTGGACAGTTTGTACGCGAAGTCCGCGAGCGTGATCGTCACATCGGGGGCAATCTCCGGCGCGGGCTTGGGCGTTCCCGCCGCGACCGTGATCGACTTGGTCATCCCGAGGGTGAAATGCGGTGCGCCGGTCGGATCGGGCATCCAGCACACGAGGACGTAGTCCCCGGGGTCCAACTTCTGGATCGTCTTGGAGCGCGTCCCCGGCACGACCCCGTTGGGGCCGCCCATCAATCGGCCCCACGCGGGAAACCGCCTGGGCTCGGCTTTGACGGCGGACGCAAAGTCCGCGGCGGTGTGACCGCTCTCGAGCTTGACGAGCTGCATCTGATGGGACTGCTGACCGGTGTCGACGACCTGCAGGGTCACCTTGCCTGGATCGAGCCGGTCGGGCCCGCGGAAGCCGTACTCGAACGCCTCGTAGGAGATCAGCGGAGGCGCGTCATCCGGGGCGGCAACGACCTCTCGCTCGCCGCCCACCGCCAGTCCGATCACCAGACACACTACCGTACAGCCGGGAAGGATCCGCATCATCAGTCGCTCCTTTCACAGAGAAGAGGTGAGCCGGCCCCGCGCACGCCGATCATCACCGAACCGTCAACACAAAAGATGCGACATCTTACTCCATTTGGCGAAGACTGGATATCCCCCCTTTGGGGGGTCAGGGACGATCGGGCACGCGAGTCCACCCTCCAAAGTTCTTGTTGACCTCCACCCCCAGTCTTAGGTATCGTGGGTCCTTCTTTCGGCAGGCACTTCACCCGCAGAGGCACGACGATGAATTCGAGACGGATTGTTCGCTGGTTTGGGGTACTCGTGACCATCATCACCACCCTGGCCGGATCGACGTCGGCGTGGGCGACCAACGGGTACCAACTGATCGGCGTGGGGTCGTATCAGAAGGGCATGGCCGGAGCCACCACGGCGGCTCCGCATGACGCGATGTGCGCGCTCAGCAACCCGGCCGGAATGGCCCTGATCGGCAGCCGGGCCGACTTCAACATGGAGATGTTCAACCCGAATCGGCGAGTGGATCTCTCGTCATTCGGCGGCGGCGCGAACGAAGGAGGATCGAGGATGTACGGGGTGCCGGCCATCGGCTGGACGGCGCCGGCGTTTAATCGCACAGATGTTTATTTTGGCGGCGGGATGTACGGAACATCCGGTCTGGGCGTGGATTACGACGTCTTCGACGCGGGCGCGTTCGGGCAGGCCGACATCTTCACCGCGATCCAGTTCTGGAAGATGGCCCCGACCATCGCGGCGCGCGTGACCGATCGGTTGACCCTTGGGATCGCGTTGAACGGCGACTACCAATCGGTGGAGATCAACGAGACGTTTCGGGGCATCGCGCTGCCCGGCGCACCGCCGGTCGTCAGCCTGGATCTTGCCCGCTCGCCCGGAACGTTCGGCATCGGGACGACCCTGGGCGCCATGTACAAAGTGCACGACCGGGTGAACGTCGGCTTCTCCTACAGCTCGCAGCAGTATTTCCAGAATACCGAGTACCGCCTGCCCGCCGGGGCCGTGACCAACTTCCCGCAGTCCACCGGGACGGCCACCAACGCAACGGCAGGCCGCTACGATCTGGACCTGAACTATCCCCAGCAGTGGGTGCTGGGCATCGCCGCGACTCCAGTGGATCGTTGGCTGGTGGCGTTCGACGTGAAGTGGATCAACTGGGCCGCCACGCACGACGCGGTGAAGTTGAAGGGGACGTTCGGGCTGGACACGAACGGCGATGGTACGGCCGATCAGACGCTCAGCTCGATCAGCCTGCCGTTCGGCTGGGACAACCAGTGGGTGTTCGCGGTGGGCACGCAGTACCAAGTAACGGACGCGTTCGCCGTGCGCGCGGGCTTCAACCACGCCAAGGCGCCCATCGACGCGGCCGACGTGTTCAACAATCTCGCGTTCCCCGCGGTGGTCGAGGATCATCTCACGCTGGGGGCGACCTACCGGTTCGGTGATCACTGGGAAATGTCGGGAGCGTATAAACACGCGCTCAGGAACGAGCTGACCGGAAAGAACGACATTCCCGTCCCCTTCCAGGCCTTGGCTGGCACGGACAGCAACGCCAAGATCGCGATGGACCAGAACTCGTTCGGCGTCCAGCTCTCGTACCGATTCTAGCCTGCAGGAAAATCCCCCCTTGCCCCCCTTTTGCAAAGGGGGGATGGAAAGACAAAAAGACAACGAGGGTGATCCGAGTGCTCGGATCACCCTCGCTTCAATCGACCAGACGGCCCGGGCCGATCCCGCGATTACGACGCCGGCTGCGCGACCGCGGCTTTCTCGAACACCAGCATCCCTTCCCGGACGTCCACTCGAATCAGATCGCCCTCCCGGAACTCGCCCTGCAACAGTTTGAGCGAGAGCGGGTTGAGGACGTCGCGCTGGATCACCCGCTTGAGCGGCCGCGCGCCGTAGACCGGGTCGTAGCCCTCGGCCGCGAGGTAGGCTTTCGCGCGGTCCGACAACTCGAGGCGGAGGTGGCGGTCTTCCAGACGCTTCGCCACCGCGCCGAGCTGGATGTCGACGATCTTCCCCAACTGCTCGGCCGCCAAGGGATGGAAGATGATGATGTCGTCCACGCGGTTCAAGAACTCCGGCCGGAACTGGGAACGGAGCGCGGCCAGGACCTGCTGCTTCAGCTGCACCTCGTCGTGCGCCAGGTCTTGGATGTATTGACTGCCGGCGTTGGACGTCATGATCACGACCGTATTCTTGAAATCCACCGTTCGTCCCTGGCCGTCCGTCAACCGCCCGTCGTCCAGGAGCTGCAACAGGATGTTGAAGACGTCGGGGTGGGCTTTTTCGATTTCGTCGAAGAGCAACACCGCGTAGGGCCGGCGACGGACGGCCTCGGTGAGCTGCCCGCCCTCTTCATAGCCCACATAGCCCGGGGGAGCGCCGACCAGACGCGAGACGGCGTGCTTCTCCATGTACTCCGACATATCGATGCGGATCAACGCCTGCTCCTGATCGAAGAGAAACTGCGCCACGGCCTTCGCCAGCTCGGTCTTGCCGACGCCGGTCGGCCCCAGGAAGATGAACGACCCCATGGGCCGGTTCGGATCGGCGATCCCGGAGCGGGCTCTCCGAATGGCGTTCGCCACCGCGACCACCGCCTCGTCCTGACCGATGACACGCTCGCGCAGCCGGTCCTCCATGTGGACGAGCTTCTGGATCTCGCCTTCCAGCAGGCGCGTGACCGGAATGCCCGTCCACTTGGCCACAATCTCCGCAATATCCTCCTCGTCGACTTCTTCTTTGAGCAGCCGCGTGGTGGCATGCACGTCTTTGAGCCGCTGCTGTTCGGCCTCGAGCCGCTTGTTGAGGTCGATCAAGGTGCCGTAGCGCAGCTCGGCGGCGCGCCCCAGGTCGCCAGCCCGCTCCGCGCGCTCGGCCTCCTCGGTGGCCTTCTCGACCTCGGCCTTGAGGCTCCGGAGCGTGCCGATGGCGGCCTTCTCGCTCTGCCACTGCGCGGTGAGGCGGCGTTTCTCCTCGCTCAACTCGGCCACCTCGCGCTCGATCCGTTCGAGGCGCTCGCGAGACGCGTCGTCCCGCTCCTTTTTGACCGCCTCGCGCTCGATTTCGAGCTGCCGGATCTTCCGCTCCACCTCGTCGAGCTCGGTCGGCAAGCTGTCGATCTCGATCCGGAGTCGGGATGCCGCTTCGTCGATCAAGTCGATCGCCTTGTCGGGCAGAAAGCGGTCGGTGATGTACCGATGCGAGAGAATCGCGGCCGACACCAACGCGGCATCGCAAATGCGGACCCCGTGGTGAAGCTCGTAGCGTCCCTTGAGCCCGCGCAGAATCGAGATGGTGGTGTCGACGGTCGGCTCGGCGACCAACACCGGCTGGAAGCGCCGCTCGAGCGCGGCGTCCTTCTCGATGTGCTTGCGGTATTCGTCCAGCGTGGTCGCGCCGATGCAGCGCAGCTCGCCCCGCGCCAGGGCGGGTTTGAGCATGTTCGAGGCGTCCATCGCGCCCTCGGCCGCCCCGGCCCCCACCAGCGTGTGGAGTTCGTCGATGAACAGGATGATCTCGCCTTCGGCGGCGGTGACTTCCTTCAGTACGGCCTTCAGCCGGTCCTCGAATTCACCCCGAAACTTCGCCCCCGCGATGAGCGCCCCCATATCCAGGCTCATGACCTTCTTGCTCTTTAAGCCCTCGGGCACGTCACCATGCGCGATGCGCTGGGCCAGCCCCTCGGCGATCGCGGTCTTCCCCACGCCGGGTTCGCCGATCAGCACGGGGTTGTTCTTGCTGCGTCGCGAGAGGACCTGGATGACACGACGGATCTCCTCGTCGCGGCCGATCACCGGATCCAGCTTGCCCTTGCGCGCGAGGTCGGTCAGGTCGCGGCTATAGCGGGTCAGCGCCTGGTACTTCTCCTCGGGGTTCTGGTCGGTCACGCGTTGGGTGCCGCGAATCTCGGTCATCGCGGCCAACAAACGGTCCCGCGTCAGGCCCGATTGTTTGAGCAGCGTCTCGACGGTCCCGCCGACATCGATCAAGCCGATCAGCAGATGTTCGGTGCTGACGTACTCGTCCTTTAATCGTTCGGCTTCCTGCTCGGCCTTGGTGAACGTCTCTTGAAGACGCGGCGCCGCATAAATCTGGCCGGCTCCCCCGCTCACCTTCGGCAACCGCTCCAGGACTCGTTCCAGGTCGCGCCCCACCGCGGCGACATCCACCCCGACCTTTTTCAACAACGGCGGCACGACCCCGTCGTCCTGGCGCACCAACGCCCAGGCCAGGTGCTCCGCGTCGAGCTGTTGATGGCCCCGCTTTTCCGCTTCGCGCTGGGCGGCCTGGAGGGCCTCCTGGGCCTTCACCGTGAGTCGGTCGATTCTCATGTTGTCTCGTCTCCTCTCATTTCTCTCGCTCGTCCTGCACTAGCCGCGCCGGACGGTCACTTTGATCGGTTTCCGGGACTCGTCACGCGGCGGTTGCAGCGCTTCGTGGCGCGAGGACAGCTCTCGTTGGATGCGCTCGTGCCATTGCTGCATCCACCCCTGGATCGCGGTCTCGACCCCGCGAATCCCCTCCTGGAGCTCCAGGAGCTTGGCGACGCCGGCCAGATTGACGCCTTCGTCCCGCGTGAGGTGCACAATCAGCCGCACTCGCTCCACGTCGCGCTCGGAGTACAGGCGGGTATTCCCGCGACTCCTCGACGGCTTGACCAATCCCAGCCGCTCGTACATCCGAAGAGTCTGGGGATGGACAGCCGTCATGTCCGCCGCCGCGCTGATGTGATAGATCGGACGGTCTAGCGTGACGGACAAATGCTGCTTCCCGTCTAGCGTGACGGACGAATGCTGCTTCCCGGTCGCGTCGGCTCCACCCATCACGTGATCTCAACGGTAATCGACCGAGGGGGACTCGAATCGCGCTTCGGCATCTTGACCTCCAGAATCCCCTCTCGGAGCTGTGCCTCCACACGCGCTTGATCGATCGTACTGGGGAGCGTGAACGATCGGACGAAGCTGCCGTACGAGCGCTCGATACGGTAGTAGTGCTCTTTCTTGACCTCGTCTTCCAACGCGCGCTCCCCTCGCAAGGTCAGCACATTGTCCCTGATCTGGATATCAATCGCGGCGAGATCAATCCCGGGCAACTCCGCTTTAAGAATGATGTCTCCCTCGGTTTCCAGGATATCAACCGCGGGACTCCACTGCCCGGAGGCCACCTCTTCCCGAACGCTCCCGCGAGCCAAGGTCTCTTCGAACAACCGATTCATCCGATCCTGCAGGGACAGCAAATCCTTAAAGGGTTCCCAGCGCACACGAGCCTCCTTCGCGGCTTAAAAAACCACATTTTATATCTCGGCCAAATAATATAATCTGCTATGATCGATGTCAAGTGTTACCTGCCATGAAATTCTTCCTCATTGACACCTGTCTTAGCCGGTGATACCGTCGAGGACATGCTGATGCGGCCTACTGGCTGGATGAAATCCCTTCCGATCCCGGGCCTTCTGCTCGTGATCCTTGCGAGCCAAGGCCACGCCGAGATTTTTCAGTTCACCGCCCAGGACGGAACGGTGTCTTTTTCCAACGTGCCGGTCGACACACGGTATCGCCCCTTCTCGATCTCTCCCGACGTGCCGTTTTCCAAGCTCGGGCCTCTTTCACGATACGAGCGAAGCCGTTTTTTCCGATTGATCGACGCCGCCGCGCAAGAACACCGGATCGACCCCGCGTTGATTCGGGCCGTCGTGAAAGCCGAGTCCGACTACAATCCGACGGCGATCTCACCGGCCGGGGCACTGGGGTTGATGCAACTCATGCCCGGAACAGCCCGAGACCTCGACGTGAAAAATCCGTTTGATCCCGAAGAAAATATCAGAGGGGGCGTACAGTACCTACGGTACCTACTCGATCGCTTCCAGGGCAGTATCCCGCTCGCCGTGGCCGCGTATCACGCGGGGGAACAAAACGTCGACCGACACGGCGGAATCCCACCGATCCCGGCGACCAAGGATTATGTGAAGCGCGTCATGACGCTTCATAAACGCTACCTGGGCACAACACCCAGGGCGGAAAAGGCGATCTACACGGTCAGATCGGGCGATGCGGTCCTATTCACCAACACGCCCCCCTCCATCCGTTAGTCCCCGCGCCGCTCAATCGGATCGTGCCACGCCCACGTGGCGACTCCAGCCTCGCCCCTTTACGGGAAAATCGCTTCGGAAATGACACCCCAGACTGCCGCGCCGCCGTAAGGCAGCTCGAGCGATCAGGGTCGCGACCAGCTGAATGTTCTGCACCTCCATGCCCTCCCGGTCGCCGTAGACCGCCTCGCATAACCAGTCGTACCGCCGAAGCCCGTCGAGCGCCCGCCCCAGAGATGTCGCCGAGCGGATGATGCCCACTCCCTCCCACATGAGACGGCGCACGTTCGCGAGGATGTCGTCGAACTGTCCCTGATCCTGTCGGCTCGTCGCGCGATCGTCCCGTTGCGATGATGGCTTGATGAATCCCTGACTCCTGGCATATCGAGCTGCGGCGCGACCGGTCCGCGCCCCGAACACCACGCCTTCGAGCAGCGAGTTGCTCGCCAGGCGATTCGCTCCGTGAACTCCCGTGCAGGCGGTCTCACCCACCGCGTACAGACCCGGAAGGCTCGTCGCCCCGAACTCATCGGTTTTGATCCCGCCGATCATAAAATGCGCGGCGGGCGCCACGGGGATCGGCGTGGTGGCGATGTCGATTCCGTAACGGGCGCACGTCCGCGCGATAAGGGGAAACCGTTCCCGTAACCACAGGCGTGGACGTGCGGTAACGTCGAGCAGAACATGATCCGCCCCTGACGACATCATCTCTTCCCAGATCGCGCGCGCCACCACGTCACGCGGAGCCAGCTCCCTTCTGCGGTCGTACCGCGCCATGAAGGCCTCCCCCTTCACGGTTCGCAGGACGGCGCCCTCTCCCCGCATCGCCTCTGACAACAGGAACGTCGGAGCCCCGGCGACGGCGAGGGCGGTGGGATGAAACTGGACGAATTCCAAATCCTCCAACAAGGCGCCGGCGCGATAGGCCATCGCGATCCCGTCTCCGGTGGCAACTGGGGGGTTGGTCGTCCTCAAATAGACCTGCCCGATGCCTCCGGTGGCCAGGACCACAGCCGCGGCTGGAAGCGCCCGCCGGCGACCTCCACGGCCTAACACCCACACCCCGACACAGCGCCCACGCTCGACCAAGAGATCCGCGGTGAAGCGGCCGTGCACGACCGTAATGCGAGGGTGGGCCTGCACAGCACGCAGGAGGGTGGACGTGAGTTCCGCCCCGATGCCGTCGCCGCGCGCCCGCAGAATCCGGCGTCGACTGTGGGCGCCTTCGTGCGCACGCGCGAAGCCTCGCCCCGAGCGATCGAACTCCGCGCCCCAACGGATCAGTTCGCGCACACGCCGCGGGCCTTCGTCGACCAAGATCCGGACGGTTTTCCGTCGACAGAGCCCGCGCCCGGCCAGGAGGGTGTCGGCCATGTGCGCTTGCCGATCTTCCCGACTGCCGAGCGCCACGGCGATCCCGCCCTGGGCATACGCGCTGTTGCTCTTGTTTCCGCGCTCTTTATTAATGAGGACGACGCGGGAGAACCGTGCGGCTTCCAGCGCGGCCCGCAATCCGGCCACTCCTCCGCCGACGATCAAGACCTCGGGGGAAACCTCAACCACGGCAGCAGACGGGACGGCTAGGACGGTGACCCGACATCGGGGATCGGCACAAACGGATTCTCACCGACCACATCGGTAAGGAGGGGGGACTCTCCGTCCTCGACCAGGAATCGGGCCGTTCCCTGGCGAATGATCGGCTCATGCGCCGATTGCCGCCATCGGCCGTCCCAGTGGAGAAACACCGTGACGATCTTTCCCTCAAGGTGGACCCGGTCGACCGACAAGGTGAGCTCGATGTGGTCGTACCGCGCGAAGGCGTCCACGACAGCCTTGCGAAGCGCCTCTCGGTCGCGCAGCGTCGGAGCCATTCCCGCAAAGAAGTCCGGAGCCGCCTTGGCTTGGTACGCCCGAGTGAGCGACGCCAGCAGCCCCTCGACTCGGAGCACCGATCTCGCGTCATCCGAAAGCTTTGGGGCACCGGCGCACGCCGCAAGAGAGACCACGAGCACCAAGAGACGCGAGAGGGATGCGAACGGCATGCGGCGCATTATAGGGACAAGGAACCGTATGGTCAAGCGACCGACAAGGGCTTGCTTTCGGACGACGGACACCGTACAATGCCGATTCTTGATCACCTCACGCTGGGAGTTGTATGTCGAGAGTCATTAAAAAACGCCGCAAAAAAATGCGCAAGCATAAGTACAGCAAGTTGCGCAAGAAGATGCGGCACAAGCGTAAATAACGGCCACCTAGCGGGGCGACGCCGGTTTTGGTACGCTGGCGTCGTGCCTCCTCCCGCCGGCCTACGTGGTGTGACTAGATCCTTTGCGCGGGCCGCTTCGCTCCTGCTGGGACCCGCGCTCGTTGTTCTTCTCATGGGATGCGCGGGGCCGGGCGCGGGGCAGTCTCCCGACGAGTCCTCATCGTCTTCCCCTTCCAAGGCCTACGGGCGGGCATTCGTGACGGAAGCCCTCCGGACGTACCGGTTTATCCTCGATCCGGACGTGACAGCCCCCGTCCAGCAAACCGGACGGCGCCTCGCCCAAGCGGTCGGTCTCGATCCAAACACTATCCATTTCTTCGTCGTCGACGAACCTCAGCCCAACGCGTTCGCCATTCCAGGGGGTTACATTTTCGTCTTCACCGGCCTGCTGACCAAACTGGGGGATGAGGAGGAACTCGCGGGCGTGTTGGCGCACGAGCTCGGGCACGTGGCGCACAATCATTTCTTTCAGAACAGCAAACAAATCATGGCGCTGAACCTGGCCACGCTTGCAGCGCTCTTGCTGACCAAGGGACACCCCGCCGCACTCGCGTTTCCCCTCGGCGCCGAGTACAACCTGCAACTGGCCTACAGCCGGGAGCACGAGGCGGAGGCCGATGCCTCCGCCGTCGGATACCTCAGGGACGCGGGATACGACCCCGCCGGGCTCGTACGCTTTTTCCAGACGCTCCTGGTCTACGAGCGCTTCAACCCACCTCTCGTTCCCGCCTACTTCACCACTCACCCGGGCGTGGCCGAGCGCTTACGAGTGATTGAAACGATGGTCGGAGAGCGCGAGCCTCAGGCGCCGGAACAGACGGCGAGGGCGTTTGACTGGGGGCGCCTTCGCGCCAGCCTCGGAACCGTCCCCGAAGGGCCCTCCGCCACCGGCCGCGAACAGTATCTGCACGCGGTGGATTGGCTCAAGCAAAACCGCGTGGACGCCGCGATCGAGGCATACCGTCTGCTCTTGGCCCAAGAGCCGCACCACGCCAGGGCCCGCGCGGACCTGTCCTTGGCGTTGCTGAAAAACCAAATGCGGACCGAGGCCCGTGACGAAGCCCTACGCAGTCTCGCCGACGACCCCGCCCAAGCCTTGCCCTCGGTGGTGCTCGGCCTCCTCGCCCAAGATGCCAGCCGCCACGGCGAGGCGATTGAACACTTTCAAGAGGCGGCGGCGCGGGCCCCCATCGATCACACGATCCACCTTCGCCTGGCCCAGTCCTTCGCCGCGTTAGGGGATGAAGCCCGGGAGGCCTATCACCTGGGGCGGTACTTTCGGCTCGGTCTCGAACCCGCGCGCGCCGTGCTCCAGTACGAGCGGTTTCGCGCCGATCCCCGCGCCGACCCCGAACTCAGACGCGAGGTCGATCGCGATCTGGCTGAAATTCGACGCGAAGGCGTGTAGGGTCCGTCACAGCCCGTCACGATCCAGCACGGTCGTTTCCAAGAAGCGCAGCGGACGCGAAACCGTCGCCTTGACAAAGCGCGACGAGACCCTTTATAGTCACACGGTTTTACGACCATGACCATGGCGGTACGGCTCTCTGACATTCCGGCCGAGGGATTAGTCCTCGACTACCGGCACGATCCCGGGCGCTTGGAGCCCATGGGCGAAGGTGTCCATGTTCTGGAACCCGTGGACGTCCATCTCACGATCACGCCGGAAGGTGATCGATATCTCATCCAGGGCGAGGTACGGGGGCTTCTCCAGCTCGAGTGTGGACGATGTTTGGCCTCGGTGATCTCGGCCGTTATTGCGCCGTGTGCGGTCGACGCGGTTCCTCTGTCGGAGCACGCTTCGGCTGACGAGCACGGCTCGCTAGGACGGGGCGACCTGGACGTTACGTTCTATTCCGGCCCGGTTCTCAATCTCGACGACTTGGTTCGGGAGCAGTTGCTTCTCAACGTGCCGATGCGGCCGTTGTGCCGCGAAGGGTGTCTTGGGTTGTGCCCCTCGTGCGGGAAGAATCGCAACGAGGGGCCGTGCGGGTGTCACGACCTCACGGAAACGGATCCGCGGTTGGACGCCTTGCGAAGACTTCGCGGGCGTTCGAACGCGTGAGGTGAAGCGGCCGACGCCGCATCGAGTTCGACTTCATCACAGCGCCGGAGCGCGGCGTAACGAAGGTGGGGACAGAGCATGGCAAATCCGAAGCACAAGATCTCGCGAGCCCGGCGCGATTCGCGTCGGGCACATCACGCAATGGTCGCCCCGACGTTGACCACTTGCCCCCAGTGCCGGGAACCCAAACTTCCGCACCGCGTGTGCCCCTCCTGCGGGGTGTATCGCGGACGGAACGTGATCGCGGTCAAAGAGGTTTAACCCTTTCTGCCCGGCGTGGGACCCCGCTTTTCGGGTGAGGAGGCGACGCACTCCGCCGGTGGGGCATCCCCTGCGACGGTGACCACGATCGCCGTGGACGCGATGGGGGGCGATGATGCGCCCGCCTCGGTCGTCGCGGGCGCAGTGCTGGCCGCCCAGGAAGGGTACCTCAGCCTCTTGTTGGTCGGCGATGAGCCCCGTCTTCGGTCCGAGCTAGCCAACCATCCCGCGGTCCCGGGAATCCGTATCATCCACGCCCCAAGCGTGGTCGCGATGGACGAGAGTCCGTCCTTCGTGATCCGCCGCCGCCGCGATTCCTCGATTTGGCGAGCGAACGAGTTGGTCAAAGCGGGCGAGGCCGACGCAGTCATTAGTGCGGGGCATACCGGCGCCTCGATGGCGACCTCTTTCTTCCTGCTGGGCACTCTCCAGGGGGTCGAGCGGCCCGCCATTGCCACGATTCTTCCGACGCTCAAATGGGCCGCGGTGCTCCTCGACGTCGGGGCCAACGTCGATTCCAAACCTCACCACCTCGTGCAGTTCGCGATCATGGGGCACGTCTACGCCCAGCGCATGCTCGGCATGCCCAAACCACGGGTGGGCCTTTTGAGCATCGGAGAAGAAGACACCAAGGGAAACGAGCTGACCAAAGAAACCTTCAAGTTGCTCAAGCAGACCCAGATTGATTTCATCGGCAACGTCGAGGGCCGCGACGTCTATACCGGCGACGCGGACGTCATCGTCTGTGACGGCTTCATCGGCAACGTCGCGTTGAAAATCAGCGAGGGGCTCGCGGAAGCGATCATGCAGGTCCTGCGCCGCGAAATCACTCAGTCCCTGTTCGGGCGACTCGGCTTTCTGCTGTTGAAACCCGCGTTCCGACGGTTCAAGCGACGAGTTGATTACGCCGAGTACGGCGGCGCCCCCTTGCTCGGCATCAACGGCGTGTCGATCATCTGCCACGGCCGTTCCTCGCCCAAAGCGATCAAGAACGCCATCGGGGTCGCGCGGGACTTCGTCCGAGACGACGTCAACCGCCACATCCGCGACGACATCGAGCGGCATGTGGAACTCCACCTCGGCACCGCGAACTGACGGGCCATGCTCCGCTCCCGTCTCATCGGCACGGGCTCGTATCTCCCCGCCCGCGTCCTCACCAACTCGGAACTCGAACGCATGGTCGAGACCTCCGATGACTGGATCGTCGAACGCACCGGCATTCGTGAACGCCGGATCGCCGCGCCGGACGAGGCGACGTCGGATCTGTCCGTCGCAGCCGGACAACGCGCGTTGGAGGCCGCAGGGATCCGGGCGACCGATCTCGACCTGATCCTGGTCGCCACGGCCACGCCCGACATGTTGTTCCCCGCGACCGCCTGCCTCGTCCAGGCCCAACTCGGCGCGACGAAGGCGTTCGCGTTCGACGTCTCGGCCGCGTGCACCGGCTTTCTGTACGCCCTCTCGGTCGCCGACCAGTACGTGAAATCAGGCGCGCTCCGCACGGTGCTCGTGATCGGCGCCGAAGTCCTGTCCCGGGTGGTGGATTGGAGCGATCGCGGAACGTGCATTCTGTTCGGAGACGGCGCCGGCGCGGTCGTCGTGCGCGCCGACGCCGGCGAGCGGGGGGTGCTCTCGACCCACCTCCACGCGGACGGCGCGCTCTGGGATTTCATCCACGTCCCCGGAGGCGGGTCCCGCCATCCCCCGTCGGACGCCATGCTCCAACAGCGCCTGCAGTTCATCCGCATGAAAGGCAGCGAGACCTTCAAGGTCGCCGTCCGCGCGCTCGAAGACACCGCGCTGGAAGCGCTGAAAGCCAACGGGTTCGCCGTCACCGACGTCGACTGGCTGATTCCCCACCAGGCCAACCGGCGGATCCTCGAAGCCGTAGCCGCCCGGTTGGGCCTCCCCGCCGAGCGCGTGGTGATGAACCTGGCCCGCGTGGGCAACACGTCGGCCGCCTCGATCCCGATCGCGCTCGATGAGGCGGTGCGCGACGGTCGCGTGACTCCGGGGAGCTTGCTCGTGTTCGCCGCATTTGGCGCGGGACTGACCTGGGGCTCGGCCCTCGTTCGCTGGTAGCCACGTGTGTGCCCATCTCGTGCGACGGAAATTCGCTTGACAACGATTTCGTTTTTCAGCAATATCGGGCCACTATTCACCTCGTCATGACCGCCGCATCCACCGCCAAGATCGCGCTGCTCTTTCCCGGCCAAGGCTCTCAAGCCGTCGGAATGGGCCGGGCCTTGTGCGACCGGTTTCCCGAGGCCCGTGCGGCGTACGACGAAGCCTCCGAGGCGCTCGGGTGGGATATCGCGGGGCCGTCGTTCGACGGCCCCGAAGAGGTGCTGAACCTCACCGCCACGACGCAGCCCGCCTTGCTCACGGCGGGCGTCGCCGCGTGGCGGGTCCTGACGCGACGCCCGGTCGCGGCGACCTGCGTCGCCGGGCATAGTCTCGGCGAATACACGGCGTTGGTGTGCGCCGGCGCGGTGCCGTTCGCGCAGGCGGTGCGGCTGGTCCATCAGCGGGGACGCTACATGCAGGAGGCCGTGCCGGCCGGCACCGGATTGATGGCTGCCGTGTTGGGGCTGGATCGCGACGCGGTGCTCTCCATTTGCCGCGACGCCTCGTCGGCGGGCGTGGTCGATGCGGCCAACTTCAACGCGCCGGGTCAGATCGTGATCGCCGGCGAGCGCGCGGCGGTCGAGCACGCGATCGAGCTCGCGCGCACGGCGGGCGCCAAACGCGTCATCGCCTTGCCGGTCAGCGTGCCGTCGCACTGCCGCCTCATGCGGGGCGCGGCGGAGCGATTAGAAATCGACCTGGCGCGTGCGTCATGGTCTGCCCCCGCGGTGCCCGTGATCACCAACGTGGACGCGAAACCACTGACCACCGCCGACGCGATCGTCCCATCTCTGGTTCGGCAACTCTCGTCCCCCCTGCTCTGGGAAGACTCGATTCGGACGATGCTGGCGCAAGGCGTGTCCACCTTTATCGAGGTCGGACCGGGGCGCGTGCTTTCGGGACTCGTCAAGAAGATCGACCGGACGGCTCGCGTGTTGAACGTTGAAGACCCCGCGACGGCCGAGGCCGCGTGGGCCGCCCTTGAGACCGCCTCGGCGCGGGAGGCAGCAGTCGTCCGTCACGCGAAAGAGGTGGCGCCGTGAGTGCGCTCGCCGCGGAGGCCTTGCGGGGCAAGGTCGCGTTGGTGACCGGAGCCGCGCAAGGCATCGGCTTGTCCATCGCGCACACGTTGGCCGGCTGCGGGGCCTCGGTGGTCCTGGCGGACGTGGACGCGGCCGCCGTCCAGGACGCCGCGAAGACGGTGGCGGGCCGGGCGCTGGGCCTGGTCATGAACGTCGCGCGCGGGGACGAGGTGACGGCGGGCATCGAGCGCGTGATGGCCGAGTTCGGACGGCTGGACGTGCTCGTCAATAACGCGGGAATCACCCGAGACGGGTTGCTGATCCGGATGAAGGAAGAGGATTGGGACCGCGTGATCGAGGTGAACCTCAAAGGCACCTTTCACTGCAGCAAGGCGGCGCTGGGGGTGATGATCAAGCAGCGCAGCGGACGCATCATCAGCATCGCCTCGATCGTCGGCGTGATGGGCAACAGCGGGCAGGCGAATTACGCCGCGTCAAAGGCGGCGATCTTGGGGTTCACCAAGAGCGTGGCGCGCGAGTACGCGAATCGCGGCGTGACGGCCAACGCGGTCGCGCCCGGCTTCATCAAGACGGCGATGACCGAGCGATTGCCCGAGGACGTCCAGACCCGCTTGCGGGAGCAGATCCCGCTGGGGAGGCTCGGGACGCCCGACGACATCGCTCAAGCCGTGGCGTTCTTAGCCTCGGACGCCGCCGCGTACATCACCGGACAGGTCCTCCACGTCAACGGCGGCATGTGGATGGGATAAGACCGGCTCGGGGGATTGGGCCCGGTCGAGGCTAAAGCGGACGACCGGGTCACCACGAATACACGACACGATAAGAGGAGGTGCGAGAGGGTATGGCAGCAGACGAACGCGTCAAGAAAATCATCACCGAACAGTTGGGTGTCGACGAGGAGGATGTCACCCCTGAGGCCAACTTTGTGGAAGACTTGGGCGCCGACTCGCTCGATACGGTCGAGCTGGTCATGGCGTTCGAGGAAGAGTTCGGGATCGAGATTCCGGACGAGGACGCCGAGAAGATCATGACCGTCCAGCAAGCCGTCGATTACATCAACGAGAAACTGTAGTTATGGTTCCCGGCGCTCATCATAATAATAAGACGCCTGTTCAGGGATGGCCAGATGCAAGGTGGAACCCGTCTCGCGCCCATGGCGCGAAATGTAAACCGGCTCAT
The DNA here is from genome assembly GCA_016201825.1 of Nitrospirota bacterium. Lineage (GTDB taxonomy): Bacteria > Nitrospirota > Nitrospiria > 2-01-FULL-66-17 > 2-01-FULL-66-17 > 2-01-FULL-66-17. Next base: position 27,873 of record JACQCD010000069.1, read on the forward strand.
CCGCCCGGGTGGCGAAGCAAGGAGGCCTTGCGCGTCTGTAGGGGCGTATTGCAATACGCCCCTACGAGAACCATGAGCACGCAGGGCCGACTGACAACGCGGCAGATGGCCATTCACGGACAGGCGCTAAGGGATCGATGATCCGCCGCGTCGTCGTCACCGGCCTGGGGGTGGTGACGCCCCTCGGCCTCGACGTCGAAGACACGTGGACCGCGCTGTGCGACGGTCGCTCAGGTATTGGTCCGATCACGCGCTTTGACACCTCGGGGTTCCCCGTGACGATCGCGGGCGAGGTCAAAGGCTTCGACCCCAGCCTCTATCTGGAGAAAAAAGACGTCAAGAAGATGGATACGTTCATCCATTACGCCTGCGCGGCCGGCCACATGGCGGTCGCTGACGCCGGGCTTCGGGTGGACGCAGCGAACGCCGAACGGGTGGGCGTCTACATCGGCTCGGGCATCGGCGGCCTCCGCGCGATCGAAGAGTGGCACCAGGTCTTGCAGGACAAGGGGCCGACCCGCATCTCCCCGTTCTTCATTCCCATGACCATCATCAACATGGCGTCGGGTCAACTGGCGATTCAACTCGGGGCCAAGGGTCCCAACTCGGCCGCGGTCACCGCCTGCGCGACCGGCAATCACTGTATCGGCGACGCGTTCCGTCTCGTGCAACGCGGGGACGCCGATGCAATGATCGCCGGCGGCACCGAAGCGGCAATTACGCCGCTGGGCGTGGCCGGGTTTGCCGCGGCGCGCGCCCTGTCCATGCGCAACGACGCCCCCCAACAGGCCTCGCGCCCATTCGATCGCGATCGCGACGGGTTCGTCCTCGGCGAGGGCGCCGGCGTGGTGGTGCTCGAAGCCCTCGAGTCGGCCCTCCGTCGGAACGCGAAGATTTACGCCGAGATTATCGGCTACGGAACCTCCGCCGACGCGTATCACATCACCGCCCCCCCGGAAGACGGCGAAGGCGCGGTCCGCTGCATGCGCTCGGCGCTCTCGGACGGCGGCGCCTCGCCCGACGAGGTGGGCTACATCAACGCCCACGCGACGTCCACAATGGCCGACGCGATCGAGACGCGCGCGATCAAGACAGTCTTCGGGTCCTCCCCCAAAGCAGCGGTCAGTTCGACCAAATCCATGACCGGCCACCTGCTCGGGGCCGCAGGCGGCGTCGAAGCCGTGTTCTCCATCCTCGCCATCCATCGGGAGGTCCTCCCGCCCACGATCAATCTCGATCATCCCGATCCGGCCTGCAACCTCGACTACATCCCCAACACCGCCCGCCGCACCCGCGTCGATCTCGCACTGTCGAACTCCTTCGGGTTCGGCGGGGTGAACGCATGTTTGTTGTTCCGCCGGTTTAGCGCCTAGCATCGCCCTCCCATGCCGAGTGAGTCACCCGTCGACCGGCTCTGCGACCGGTTGGAGTATCGTTTCCGCGACCCGGCCCTGCTCCGCGAAGCGCTGACCCACAAGTCCCACCTCAACGAGTCGCCCGACCCGACCCGGCGCGATAACGAGCGTCTCGAATTTCTTGGGGACGCGGTCTTGGACCTCGTGGTGAGCGAATGTTTTCTCGAGCGGTATCCCCAGGCGCCGGAGGGCGAACTATCCAAGCTCAGGGCCAAGGTGGTCAGCGAAGCGGCGCTGTCGCACATCGCCAAGGAATTGGAGCTCGGCTCGGCGCTCGCGTTGGGACGCGGGGAGGAACTAACCGGGGGGCGCGAGAAACCGTCGCTCCTCGCCGACGCGCTGGAAGCCGTCCTCGCCGCGGTCTACCTGGACGGCGGGTTAGGCCCTGCGCGCGCGGTCATCCTGCGGACGTTCCGCGTGGTCTTCGACGATCTGTCGCGCCCGGGCGTGATCGACCACAAAACCGAGCTCCAGGAGTGGTGCCAACGGGAATTCGACGTCCTCCCCGCGTACACGGTCACGGGAGAGACGGGCCCCGATCACCGCAAGACCTTCGAAGTCCAGCTCACGATCCGGGGCGAGCTCTACGGCACGGGAAGCGGCTGGACCAAGAAGGAAGCCGAGCAACAGGCGGCCCGGATGGCGCTGGAAAAAATTAAGTAGCGGTCTTCGTAGGGGCGAGGCGGTGCCTCGCCCTTCTGGAAGTTATGGGGATGTTGTTTAAAGATTTACACTTCGGCCATACGTTCTCGTCGAGACCGAACGCCGATCAAACTTTAAATCGTTAAACAACGTCCCCACGTCCCGTACTGTTCTTGGGTCAGTTTCCTGACTTGACTCAGCGCCCTGTATGTCCTACAGTCACGTAGGACATATCTTGGAGGACGTGATGCCAACCAGCGTGCGATTAGACTCTCAGACAGAAAGCCTGATCGGGCGTTTAGCCAAACGGCGACGCAAAACCAAATCAGAGATCATCCGCGAGGCCATCACGATTTTGGCCCAACGCGAGTCTGCAAATGGCAAAGCGCTGACACCGTTTGAGGCGATGGAGCCCTTGCTGGGCTGCGCCAAAGGGGGACCCACCGGCCTCTCGGAACGCACCGGTGATCGCTTCCGTGAGATTCTCCGCTCAAAGAAGCGGTGATGGCAACCGTCCTGGTAGACGCCAGCCCCTTGGTGGCGCTTCTGCACCGCGACGACACTCATCATCGACAATGCGTGGACGCGCTCCGTGCCATACGAGACCCGCTTGCCACCGTGTGGCCCGCGGTGACGGAGGCCATGTACCTGCTGAGCTTTTCTTGGTTGGCACAGAAGGCGCTATGGGAGTGGATCGAAACCAATACGGTGACGTTACTGCCCCTGGAGCGGGACGATGCGCCGCGGATGAAAGAGCTGATGCGGAAATACCGTGACCTGCCGATGGACTTGGCCGACGCTGCCCTCGTGCGCGTGGCAGAACGGGAACGGATCCACTCGGTGTTCACGCTCGACCGGCGAGATTTCACGGTGTATCGTGCGGCTCGGATTGGACGGTTGTCCATTGTCCCATAGGGCAGTTCAGCCCGGCGGGGACCATAAAAGTCAATACTCATGCCTGACCCCAACCCCTGCCCGTGACCCCAACCCCTGCCCGGAATCGTCTCCGACTGACCCAGGATCAACTTGCGGAAGCCGCGCAGATCAGTCCAAAGTACCTGAGTAACATCGAGCGCGGAAAGGAAAACCCGACCCTCGACACCCTGCTCCGATTAGCCGAGTCGCTCAAGGTGGAAGTCTGGGAAATGTTTCTCACCGATCAAGAAACGCCGGACGCTCAGACTCTCAGAAAAAAGATCGACCGATTGTTGCAGGAGGCCGACGCTGAACGGTTACGGTTGGTCACGAAACTTTTACAAGCAGCGCTGCACTGACAGGCAATGGGAAAAAGGGCCCGGCTACTTTTCCAATGCTGAGACGCGATGACCGCCAGCCCGCGCGCCTTTTCGCTTCTCATCGTGGAAGCCGAGAACTATTCTCAGCCTCAGGCGCTCTTCTTCTTGGAATGGAGCCGTATGTATTCGCGAAGGGCGGCGTTCATGCGTCGTTGGTACATCCTGCCTCGCGCCTGAAACCAGGCTAAGACGTCGGCGTCGACCCGCATCGTGATGGGTTTTTTGAGCGGCCTAAACAAGCCGCGCCGGGCGTCGCTCCAGTCTTCGACCTCGGGCATGTCGGATAGATCAATCTGGTTGTCGGTTGTATTGGCCTTCTTGAGCTCTGCCTTCAGGTCATCGGTCATTCTGATAGCGCCTGCGCTCACGTGATGTGGCTTCTCGCGCTGAGATGATGCGGATGATTTCCTCTTCATCATCGTCCTCCTCGACTATGTGTGCAACATACACGATCCTCTTGCCTGCCAGGCCGATCGTGAACCAACGGCCATCGTCGTAGCGGTCATCAATGCTGGACAACGCTGCGGTGTCGTCGAATACGAACGTGGCGGCTTCGAAGCTGACCCCGTGTTTCTTCTTGTTCGCCGCGTTCTTCCGAGAATCCCACTCAAAGCGCATGTCGTTGCACCGAATGAACGTATGTACGACTATGTAAATACAATCTGCCTGAATTTGTCAAGCGGTTGGGGGGCAAGGGAAGATTTTTCCGGACAGAAAGACCGAAATACAGGCGGGTAGAGTAGAGAACAGGATTCAGCATCCCGTAGGCCGAGCCTATCTGTTGCCGCCCCTTTCGTCTGGCGGTGTCTCAATAGCCTTGCCATAGTCCGCTTCTCCTGTCCTCCCTCATCAAACCGTGCATGCGGTTTTCCC
>JACQCD010000070.1 GCA_016201825.1 Nitrospirota bacterium
CCGCCTGTGTCTTGAACTCAGCCGTGTATTCCTGCTTCGGGATCTTGATCATCTTCGCCTCCAAGGTGACGTCCATTGTACGTGATCCTTGGAAGACGAAACTCGAGGGGAAGCTCAGACCGGGATAAACACCGCGGCGAGTGAGATCGTCATGGACACGATGGTGAAGCTGACTTCCTTCGAGCCGTTGAACGCCGCCTCGAGGACCCCTTCTCCCCGTTCCATATGCCGGACGATGTTCTCCAGCATGACGATCGCGTCGTCCACCACGAACCCCACCGAGAGGATCAGGGCCATGAGGGAGAGGTTGTCGACGCTGTAGTCCCAGAGATAGAGGACGGTGAAGGTGCCGACGATCGATACCGGGAGCGCCAGACTGGGGATGACCGTGGCGGCCACGTTGCGCAGGAAGAGAAAGATCACCAGCACCACCAACCCCACTGCCAGGAGCAGGGTGAATTGGACATCGTGAATCGAGGTCCGGATCGATTCCGAACGATCGTAGAGGATCGCGAGGCTCACCGAGGCGGGCATCTGCGTGCGGAACGTCGGGAGGAGTTCCTTGATGGCGTCGACCACCTCCACGGTGTTGGTCCCGGGCTGGCGTTGGATGGCCAGGACGATGGCCCGGGTGTCGGTGTACCAACTCGCCACCTTGTTGTTCTGGACGCTATCGACGACCCGACCCAGCTCTTCGAGCCGCACCGGGGACCCGTTGCGGTAGGCCACGATGAGGCGGCGATAGCCGGCTGCGTCGGTGAGCTGACCCGTGGCTTGAACCGTGAACGCCCGATGCGCGCCGCTGAGCGTCCCAGTCGGCAGGTTGACGTTGCCTTGATTAATCGCTTGCTCGACCTCGTCGATCCCGATCCCGCGCGAGGCCAAGGCATTGGGATCGAGCTGAACCCGGACCGCGTACTTCTGCGCGCCGAAGACTTGGACTTGCGCCACGCCGCTGATCGTGGAAATCCGCTGCGCCACCAGCGTTTCCGCGTATTCATCAACGGTATAGAGCGGAAGGCTTGCTGAACTCAGGGCCAGAAACAGAATGGGTTGTTCCGCCGGATTCACCTTTTGATAGGTCGGAGGACTCGGCATACCCGGCGGCAGGTTCCGCTGCACCGCGGCAATGGCCGACTGGACGTCCTGAGCCGCGGCGTCGATATTCCGATCCAGGCTGAACTGGATCGTGATCTGCGCGGTCCCTTGGGCGCTGGTCGAGGTGATGGAGTCGATGCCCGCGATGGTCGAGAACTGCCGCTCCAGCGGCGTGGCCACGGACGAGGCCATGGTCTCGGCGCCGGCTCCCGGAAGGCTCGCCGAGACCTGGATCGTGGGGAAATCCACGTTGGGGAGTTGGCTCACGGGCAACCGCGTATAACTCATGATGCCGAAGAACAAAATGCCGAGCATGACGAGCGTGGTCATGACCGGCCGTCGAATGAACAGCGCGGAGACGTTCATTCGGTGGTCTCCCTCGCGGCGGCTGGGGAGGGACTGGTCTTGATCTCCACCTTGGCGCCGGGCGTGAGGCGAAGTTGACCGTCCGTGACCACCTGCTCGCCCGGGGCAAGCCCTTTCTCCACCACGGTTTCGCCGTTGACCGCGCGACCCGCGACGACGGGGCGTAACTCCGCAGTGAGATCGGGCCTGACGATGAACACGTACTGACCGTTCTGTCCGGCCTGAATCGCTTGCGTCGGCACAACCACCGCGTCGGGCTGGCTGGTCAGCGTGAGCGCCACATTGACGAACTGCCCAGGCCAGAGGGTCTTGCTGGCGTTGGGGAACTGGGCTTTGAGCTGAATCGTTCCCGTCGTGGGATCGACCGTATTATCGAGGAAGGTGAGCGTGCCAAGAGCCGCCGGCGCCGCGCGGTCGGGAACGATCGCCTCGACCTTGAGCGTCTTAAGGCCCATATACCTCTGGATCTCCGGCAGGTTCGTCGCCGGGAAGGAGAAGACCGCGTAGATGGGGCGAACCTGATTGACGACCAGCAGAGGATGGTCGGCGTCATTCGCCTTGACCAGATTGCCGGGGTGAACCAAGAGGTTCCCCGTCATGCCGCCGATCGGCGATCGGATCGAACAATATTCGAGCTGGAGCTTGGCGGTGTCCACGTTCGCCTGATCCGCGAGAAGGGTCCTTTCGAGGGCGGCGGCGTTGGCGCGAAACTGATCGTATTGCTCCCGACTCACGTATCCCTTCCCGACCAGGTCTTCATAGCGACGGACTTGAAGACGAGCGTTCTCTGCAAGGGCCGTATCTCGCTCCAGATTCGCCTCCGCTTGCTTGAGCTGGACCTCAAAGGGACGCGGGTCGATCGTAAAGAGCAGCGCTCCCTTCTTGACCTCTTGGCCCTCTTGAAAGAAGACATTGTCGAGCGTGCCTTCGACCTGGGCCTTAATCGCCACCGTCGAATACGCCTGAACGGTCCCGATGGCGTGCAGTTCCAGGGGAATGGTTTTCTGCGCGGCGGTACTCACCGTAACGGGGAAGGCCTGCGCCTTCTTGGAATCTTTGCCCGGAGGTTGGCCGGATGAGTCCGTAGAGCACGCCGGGAGAACGAGAAGACATACCAGGAACGCCTTCAGGCCACCTGAGAAAAGGGAGCTGACGTGGGAACGATTCCTATCCGTTCGATGCATTCGATTCGTCGCAGGATGACGCGTCATGCCTTCCCTCATACGTTGCATCGCAACCACCACGAACCCTGACAGATCTCAGTTGATACGAATGAACGCGAAAAAGTCCTCGCCTACATGCGCATCGCGCCGACCAAGCCACGGGCGGCTCTCACTTCCGCGAAAGGGCGCGGCCACGGCGTTGATACTCTCGGTTGAACTGACGAAGCGCTCCCAGCGAAAATTTCATGATGTGGTCAGCCAGCCCTTTGAGACCATCCGAGTCGAACCTCTGTTCCGGATACAGTCGGACGATGACGGCTTTGGCACGGCCGTAATGCACACACTGGCCGATGATGCTCTGCGCGCACAACCGAATCTCTTTCGGCTCGGCCCGGCGACCCAACAGCTCCCCCACAATCGACTCCAGTTGCCCCCAGAGCGGACGGATGACGTCATCGACGAGGCCGTTCAGCGCAGAGGTCGGCTCGGCCATTTCGCGGGCCATCAACCTTCCGTGCCAAGAAGGACGACCTTCATCCAGCAGGCGAAGGATCAACGACAGGACGAACGCCTGCAACCGCTCACGCGCCGTCGCCCTCTCGGTGAGGCCGAGCTCCGGCGGGTATTTCGTCATGGTTGCGTTCAGCGAGTATTGTAAGACCGAACGATAGAGTTTTTCTTTCCCGCCGAAATAGTAATTCACCGTTGCGATGTTTGTTCCGGCGCGCTCACAGATCTCGCGAACGGTCGTGCCGCGGAACCCCCGTTCGGCAAACGCCTCACCCGCCGCCTCCAAGAGGCGACGACGAGGGTTGGTGACTGAAGTCTGTTCTGGATTTGTGTTCATGTCGCCTGAAATGTACGTTTTAAATAAGCATATTAAACATTTGTTTAATTATCAAGAAAATTTTTTTCACCCTCGTTGTCCTCCAGCATCATCTGATTCAAGACCAATCTTCCCCCCCATCACGGTCGGCACCACCGGGAATACGACGTTCTCCTGAGAGACTGGCCATGAATTCTGAGCGCAGTGGGCGTAGGACCCCGCTTGGCGGCAGTTCGGACTTTAGCGGAAAATCGAATGGAGCTCGTTCGAGAGCAGACGTTCGCCACCCTTGACGACCACTCGGTCCCCCATCGCCACACCGGTGAGGACAGACCATCCGTCTCGAACTGGCATGTCCGTCGGGATTTCCCGGCGGACGAAACGGTCAGGAGCCCGCTGGACGTATACCCACGCCTTGCCCTGCCACCGCACGACCGCGGACCGGGGGACGAATACCCGCTCTGGCCCGTCCTCCGTCGGGAGGGACGCCAGGACCCGCATGCCCACCACCAAGCGCCCTCGATCCGCCGGTATGCGATAGAAGGCAAGACTCCCCTGGGTCAGGGCATCGGCGCTCGGCGCGAGAGCAATCAGCGATCCAGCAGCGACATGGCCGTCGGCCCCCTGGAGCAACACCTTCTGAGGCGGGGGGACGGTCTGAACGTCCCACGGCAGCGTGACTTCGACCACTCGCTCTTGACGAGCCACCAGCGCCTCGAATGCGGGCGACTCCTCCACGATCCAGGTCGTGATGGTCTCACCCCATCGTTGACGGGCCTCGCCGTCGAGTGCGCGAAGCGCCTCCTCAGCCGCGACCACGTTGGCCCCATCCGCCTCGCCGGTGCGCTCGATCGGCGGCAAGGCCTTGTCGTGGAGATCGCGGTTTTCATTCGGTGGCGTGTGGATACGCTCGACCGGCTTGCCAGCCGCATCGAGCCCGGTCCGTGCGCGTTCGACCTCGGCTTTCGCCGCGCGGAACCGGTTCCGAAGCTCCACGAGGTCCTGGATCCGCACGACCCTCCCGAAGGCTTTGAGACCACGCTGGCCGATCACCGGATCAAGCGCGGTGACCACGAGTCCGTTCGCAGCCTCAGCAGCCTCGTCAAGTGTGGCCACGTCGTTACCTTCAGACTTGGAGACCGCCGAAGGCATGAAGAGGCGGCGCGCGCTGTCTTGCCCCGCCGAGGTGTTCTTGCGTCCGCGCTCGATGTTCCCCACGAGCAGAAAGTCTAAGCCCGCAACAACGAGGACGAGCAGAAGCCATCGGGACATTCTAAACACGATGGCCCCTTGTGCGGGTGCGCTGGGCGAACATAAAAACAATGCGGGGATCAACGTACATCGTCGGCAGAACCGTTCCCATCGAGTGCAGCGCGCTGGCTTAATACCACGCCATCTATGCGGTCTACCACGGGGAGAGTGACGTCATCCATGGGATTCTCTTATAGCAGAGTCATTCGCGTCGTTTCAAATCACGATATCGACTTGACAGCAAGAGGACTTTTCCTATACATACAACCGACCGCCGAGGCCCCTTCGTGCGACGGATGCCGCTGCCACCCATTGCTCTTCTCGTTTCGCTCATCCTGGTCACCCCCTTCGTCCACGTCCGGATCCCCCTCTCGGTCGAGACAGGAATCGTAAAACGGCCCAATCACGGGATCATCCGGACAATCTTCGCTCCAACGCCCCGGAGTTTCCGCGTCTCGATCAGGCCGCGTCTCTACCCCGAACGACCCCTTCGGGTCGAGGCGGATTTTCCGCTCCTTGCGGAGCGGAACTCGATCGATACTCCCGATTCGGCTGCGGATAGCGCCGCGGTTCGCCTGCCCGATCCGACCGCCCACGACTCGGTTCCAAGTGACGCGGCCCGGATCCCGGCTTCCCGACTGACCGCGCTGGTCGATCTCCGAGCTCCTCCCCTCTTTCCTCGTTCACTGTAAGACCGGGCTTATCCCCCGCGGCGGTTGCCCTTCAGGCCACCTCCAGTCCACGCGCCGCCGCGCGAGATCCGGTCCGCGTCTTCACTCTGCTGGCGAGGAGACCACCATGAACGGCAGCGAAAAAGGAACCTCTCGTGCCCGGTCTCGGCCCCATCGTTATACGAGCGGCCTGATCGGGTGGCCCGTCTTCGCCTTCGTGTTCGGCGCCAACGTCGCCTGGGCTGACGCGCCCCTCACCCTGACCGTGTACGTCGTCCAGGCCACGCACGGAGCTCGCGCCATCGATCCCGCGCTGGCGTTTATGAAACGCGAGTTGGCGATATTGAGCTACTCGCGATACGACTTGCTGGAAATCCACACGGCGACGGCGACGATTGGAAGGCAGCAGGCCATACCGCTTCCCGGCTACGAAACGATCAAGCTCTACCCCTACGGAATCTCCGACGGAAGCTTAGAACTGCTGGTCATGTTGATCGAGGAGAACGAAAAGTTAATCGAGACCACATTTCGCCTGGCCCAGTCCGGCACGATCCTCATTGGAGGGCCGGCCTATCACGATGGGGTGTTGATTCTGGCGATCTCCGATTCGTTTTAGTCGTGCCGGACAACGAAGAAAGGACAAGGTGTGAACGAGAGGTTGAGACGTTGTCGCCGATCAGGTCGGCTCGTCATGGTTCGCGTCCGCACAGGACGCAACGAGACATCCCACGTACTCAAGGAGACCATCATGAACAGGCATACGGGATCGCTCATGCTTCGTCTGATTTTTGTGATCGGTTTTATGCTCTTGATCTCGGGCTGTCCCAAGACGCCTCGCACGGCCACACAGGCGGCGCCCATTCCCGAGCCGCGAACGGAACTCCCGCCGCATTCACCGGCTGAGCAACCTCTCCCGCCACCACCCGTGAAGGAACCACAGCCGCCTTCGCCACCCCAGGCCCAGTCCCTTGCGGACGTCTATTTCGACTTCGATAGGGCCGACGTTACCCCTGCCGCGCGCACGACGCTGGAGCAGGACGCGAAATGGTTGGTCGATCACCCTCGCGGAGCCGTCCAGATCGAAGGGCATTGCGACGAACGCGGGACGAACGAGTACAACCTGGCGCTCGGAGAACGGCGCGCGCACGTCGTGAAACGGATGTTGATCGCCATGGGGATTTCGGCCGATCGGCTTTCGACGATCAGTTATGGGGAAGAGCGGCCCGTCTGCCGAGAGCATCAGGAATCGTGTTATCGGCAAAATCGCCGAGCGCACCTCGTCGTGCGATGAAAAGCCCCCGGCTCCTAACGGCTGACCCATGCACCCCAATCTGATCGAGCTCGGGCCGTTCGTCATCCGGTTCTATGGATTGATGTACCTCACCGCCTTCGTCGTGGGCGGTTGGCTGTTGGGCCAGGAGATTCGGCGTAAAGGGCTCCCCATCTCCGACGACGATCGCTGGTCGTTTCTCACGCTCGTGCTGTTCGCCGGGATCGCCGGCGGTCGGCTCTACTATGTGGCGTTCAACTGGGAGTACTACAGCCGGAACCCGGGCGAGATCGCGGCCATCTGGCACGGCGGGCTCGCGATCCACGGGGGCTTGATCGGGGGAGCGCTGGCGGGCTGGTGGTGGGTCCGCCGGCATCGGGTGGCGTTCTGGGCGCTGGCCGACGCCGCGGCGCCCGCGATCATCCTCGGCCAGGCCTTCGGGCGGTTCGGCAACTTCATGAACGGCGAGATCCACGGCTACCCGACTTCCCTCCCCTGGGGGATCGTCTTCCCGCCGACGAGTCCCGCTGGGCAGCAGTTCGGAGCGGTGCCGGTGCACCCCGCGATGCTCTACGAGCTGGTCATCAACTTCGGGATCTTCGTCCTGCTGTGGCGACTGCGAACCCGCCCCGCGCGCTACGGCTTTCTCTTTCTGCTCTACCTGATCCTGTATGCCGTCGACCGCTCGTTCGTGTCGATGTTCCGGGCGGAGGACCTGATGCTGGGGCCACTTCGCGCTCCGCACGTGGTGAGCGCGATCATCATTCTGGTCGCCGGCTGGGCTATCCTCCGGCACCGCCTCTGGAAAGCCGACGCCGGGGTCTCTCCAGGGAACGCGGGCTGATTCATCCGCGTAGTCCAGGGCAGGCCAGAACGAAGCGAGTTCGACGCTCCCCCTCGGTACGACGGGTTCAAGGAGAGAAACAGATTGGATCATAAGATGCCTCCCGCTCCACCGCCTGATGCACGAGGCGTATCAAGCGAAAAATACGCGCCGCGTTTACGGTTTCGCAGGAGCGAGCTTTGCCAACGATTGTCTCGGCGCGAGTTTGGCGGTCGGCACGTCGATCGTGCCGCCGTCGACCTGTCGCACCAGGACCGAGAGCGGGGAACCGGTGAGCGGCCACTCCCCTTTCGCGACGTTTGCGGGCTCGTCGCCTTCGAAACCCAGGTAGCCGTACTTGCCGTAGTGCGGCAGCTTGCGTCCCAGTCCGGGGAGGGCGGCGACGCGATCCGTGGCAATCCACCCGAGCGCCAACGCCGGATCGGCGGGATGGCGCACGGTCAGCACGACCGAGTGGCGGTCGCGGGTGAGATCGGTACGGCCGATCGTCACCCCAAGGTCGGTCGTCGCCACGCGGTAGTCGTTCAGCGCGGGAGCGAGCGCCGTCCGGAAGCGGTTGTCCCAACCCATGATCCAGACCGCACGGTCGGTCGGAAGCTCCTCGACGTCGGTATCCCACTGGATGTCGAACGGTCCGTCGTGGGAGGTCTCCCAGGAGTCGGCGAGCTGACGATACGCCTCTCGGAGAGGTTCCGCGGCGGCGGCCGGCAGCACGGCCAGCACCTTTTCGGCGCCGAACATCTGACTCAACGCGGGTGGGATCTCGTTGCGGTCCAACCGGCGGAAGAGATCGAATTCCGGATCCACGTCGAGCCGCAGCGGCCGACCCGGCACCTGAATTTCCACGCCGAGACGTTTCGTATCGAGTCGGAACGTCGTTTGATACGCCTCGTCCCGGCCCTCCAGCGTGACGGCGACGGGAACCTGCAGCCGGTATGCGGGCCCGGGCTGCGTCTGTTCGACGACCGCCGTGACCAGATACCGGTCGGCAGCCTGCTTCAACGCGGCGACGCCTTCGACCTTCAACTCCGGCGCCCCGGCCTTTTCGAGCCACGGCGCAAGCGGCCCCGACGTCTTGCCCGCCGCGGCGGCGAACGCCAGGTCGAGATCGGTGAACGTCGCCCGGCGAAACCGGAATCGCTCGAAAAACCCCCGCAGCGCCCCGATGAACGAGTCATCCCCGAGCTCTCGCCGCACCATGTGAAACACCATCAGCGCCTTGCCGTAGCCCACGGCTTCGGTCGTCGGATCGTGGCGCGACCGAAACTCGACAAGCGGGAAATCGCGCGCGGCGGCGACGTAATCGGCGTAGCGCTGCAAGGCGGCCCGCCGGTATTCCACGCCGGTTCCGTTCTGCTCCTGCACGAGATGGTCGGCCAAGTACGCGGTCAACCCTTCGCTCCAATTCCCCTTCGCGACGTCGACGAACACCCCATTGCCCCACCAATTGTGCAGGATCTCGTGGGGGTATGACGAGTGGAGGATGAACGGGAAGCGAATCACCTTCGACCCCAGCAGGGTGAACGACGGCATCCCGTAGCCCGTTTCCCGGACGTTCTCGACCAACGCGAATTTCTTGTAGGGATACGGCCCGAGGAGCTTTTGGTACAGGTCCAGGTAGTGCGCGGTCGCCTCGAGATACCGGTCGGCCAGCGATTGATCCGGTTCGCGGAGAAAGACCAGGGCCGCGATCTTGCCCACGACGCGGCGATACTCGATCAACGGTCCCCCCACGAGGTCGATCTCATCTTGCGGCTCCGGCGAGTTCCAGCGGACCTGTTCCACCGCCCCGTCGCGCCGACGGGACGTGCGCTCGCCCTGGCTGATCACCTCCCACCCGCTCGGCGCGCGGACGTCCAGGGTGAAGGTCACGAGTTGATCGCCGAACTGCGGGTACCACCACTCCGACCCGGACAGGAACACCCCCAAGGCCGAGAGACCTCTCCCCGTGTCGTCAGCGGTCCCCGCGTCTTCTTTGCTCTCCTGGACCTCGTCCGCGATCGCGCCCTGATAGCTCAGCGTGAACGTCTTCGCGGCCTTCGTCAGGGTCACCGCGTACTCCCGGGTTGGAGCCTGATGTTCTGATGGGGATGGCGAGGGATTCGGCTCGACCGGCCGGATGACAACGCCCGGGCTGCGGGAGGTCGCGAGCAGCCCCGCGCGCAAGGCGAACCGGACGAGTCCGCTGGACTCGGAAACGAGCGCATCGGGAAGGGTAATCGCGTCTTCGACCTCGATACGATGATCCTCCGGGTGCAAGACCACCGTGAGGTTGTGCTTGACGATCGGCTGGGCGTTCAGGATGGCGGGAAGAGCGAAGAGGCAGAGCGCCTGAACGCCGGCGACCCATCGGTGCGGCTTCACGAGGGTGCTGTGTGGTACGTGTTCCCGAGCCGTTGGCTCACCCCCCCACCCTGCCCTCCCCCTCAAGGGGGAGGGATAGGGAGGGGGCGACCTTTTACATTTTCTGAGCGGCAAGTAAAGTCACCCACCCCCCGTCTTCCCACCGCTCGCCGACGCGCAGGCTCTCCCTCAACGCATCGCGGACGAGCGCTTCGCGCGATGGACCGGTGGGTGTTGAATCGACGAGGATACCCGATAGGATGCACTCGCCGCCACGCGCGAGGAGCGACGCGATCAACGGCAGCACCTCGACCAGCGCCTCGGCGGTGAGGTTGGCCACCACGACATCGTAGGGCCCCGACGCGCGCACGGTCTGCTCGTCCACCACCGCGACCACGCGGTCCACGCCGTTGCGGGCCACGTTGGCTTCGGCCACCGCCGACGCTTCGGGATCGACGTCCCACGCCACCACGCACTCCGCGCCCAGTCGTGCGGCCGCGATGGCGAGGATGCCCGATCCCGTCCCCACGTCGAGCATGCGCGCGCCCGGGCGAAGCCCGAGGCGTTCATCCAGCGCCTGCAGGCAGCGCCGAGTCGTTGCGTGATGCCCGGTGCCGAACGCCATGCCGGGGTCAAGGATGACGATGCGTTGGTCGGGGGAGGGATCGTACGGCACCCAGCTCGGGACGATCACAAGCCGCAGCGACACCTGCAGCGGCCCGAACGACGCCTTCCACGCACGAGCCCAATCCTCGACCGGCGTGAGCGAGGAGCCGACGATCGCAGAACCATCGTAACCAAGCGATCCGATCAAGAGCTCAACCGATCCTTGAAGTTCTTCGGGCGAGGAGGTTCCGGGGAAATAGGCCGTCAGCACTCCGGGTTCTTGCTCCCACGTGCCCACGCTGCCGTGCTCGACCAGGGCGGCGCCGACGGTCTCGGCGTCCTGGGGCGAGGTGCGTACGGTGAGGGCGATCCAGGCCACCGCCCCGCCGTCCCTACCGCATCCCGCGCAGCAGGATCCGGTTACTCCAGGTCAAGCAGATCGCGTCGAACACGGCGAGCACGATAAGAACCTTCACCAACGAGATGTGCCAGCCGCTGAGGATCAACCCGCGAACCGCGTCGATGGCATAGGTCATGGGATTGAGTTGCGCGATCACCGAAAGCCAGCCGGGCATGCTCTGAAGCGGGACCAGGGCGCTACTCATGAAGATGAGGGGAAGCGTGATGAAGCCCAGCAACGCGAAAAATCCGCCGTGGCCCTTCATCGAAAACGCGAGCGCCATCGAAATGGCGGTGAAGCCGATACCCAGCATCATCCCGATCACCAGGATCAAGCCCACGCCCAACCACCCCGTGGCTGGAACGACGCCAAAGAGGAACGCCATGCCGAGGATCATCAAGGCCTGAACGCCGGTCAACGCCGTCACGAACAGAAAGCGGCTGATGATGAGCGCGCTGCGTTTGATCGGCGCCGCCATCAAGCGTTCGAGGAAGCCGTTCTCCTTATCGAAGAGCATCTCGATGCCGCCGGCCAATCCGCTGTTGAGCACGGTCATGACCACGACCCCACCGGTCATGAACGCGATATAATTGGACGCCCCTGGGATCGCCCCAGCATTCCGAAAGGTGACGCCGCTGTTGCCGAACAGCGCGAGCCACAGCACCGGCTGGGTCAACCCGAAGATGATGCTCATCGGCTCGCGTTTGAAGCGCTGGAACCAGCGGCGCGTCATGGCGATCACTTCCTGCATGTACGGCGACATGATTCGCTCCCTCATCTACTCTGTTCTTCTCTCTTCACTCGGTGACAACCTGGCGCTGACCGCCTGGCCGCTGAGAAGCGGCCAGATGCAAGGCGCCGCAAGGAAGCCTCCCGGAGCGTACTGTGTCGTACGTGAGGACAGGCTTCCGCAGCGGCAACGCCGCAGATGGCTGCTTATCGGCGGATCAGGCCCACTCGTCCTTGATCTGGTGGCCCGTATAGTGAATGAAGACCTTCTCAAGACTGGGGCGCGTGTACTGGATGGCTTCAAGCCGCACGCCCTGGCCGTTGACCACGTCCAGCACGCGCGTGAGGATCGTCTTCGACGGGGTCACGCGCAGTTCGATGGCGCCGTCGCGGTGCACGACGTGGACCACGTCGTCCAGCCCCTTGAGCGCGATCGTCAGGCGTTCCCGGACCGACGAATCGCCGTTTTCGGGGGTGAGCGACAGCACGTCGCCCTGGAGACTTTCCTTGAGCTGCCGCGGCGTGCCCAGCGCGGCGAGCTTGCCCTGGTCGATGATCGCGAGGCGATCGCAAAGCTGGTCGGCCTCGTCCAGGTAGTTCGTGCTCATGACCATGGTCATGCCCTCCGCCTTAAGCTCGCGGATATGCCGCCAGATCACGGTGCGGCTCTCGACGTCGAGCCCCAGCGTCGGCTCGTCCAAAAACAGGATCTTCGGGCGGTGGATGAGGCCGCAGGCGATCTCCAACCGCTTCTTCATGCCGCCCGAGTAATTCGCCACCACCTCGTCGGCGCGATCGGTCAACCCCACCATGTGCAACGCCCAGGCGGAGCGTTCCTCGCCTTCGGCCTTCGGCAGATGGTAGAGATCGGCGAACAACGCCATGTGCTCGCGCCCGGTCAGCGCGCGATCGACCGCCCGCTCCTGCGGGATATAGCCGATCAGGTTGCGCACCCGCTCCGCGTCGTCCCGCACGCGGAAACCGCCGACCACGATCTCCCCGGCGTCGGGCGCCAGGAGCGTGATCAGCATCCGCATCGTAGTGGTCTTCCCCGCGCCGTTGGGGCCGAGCAGGCCGAAGACCTCGCCCTCGTACATCTCAAGCGACAACCCGTCCACCGCAGCGGTCTTGCCGAAGCGCTTGACGAGGCCCGTGGCCTTGATGATCGGCTTCACGCCTCCCGACCTATCGGAGCGGTCCGACGTCGGGGCGCGCGGTGCAGTGCTCGACACGTTTTGAGTCTTCATCGTCCTCGGTGGTGGAGAATACGGCCGTGCGTCATTCCCGGCCGCGAAAGAGTCGGCATTATAGCACTGGCGTCTTGAAACCAGCAAGGGGGGAACTCCACGCTCGCGCTAAGCGGCACTCGCAAGCGGCCTTCGTCCGCTTGCGAGTGCCTGTCTTCAGCGTGGGGTTAGGGGCGCCTCCAAGAGGAACCCCCAAGCCCGAGAGGCTATTCGGCGGTTGTCGGATCTATCATCGTTCGCACTTCCGACACCTTGTTGGCAGGGAAGCCGCCTTGGCGAGCATGCTCTCGAACCGTTGCTTCATTCGGCGCGATGTATACGCAGTAAATCTTGTCGTCGGTCACGTAGCTCTGGAGCCATTGAATCTGCGGTCCCATCTTGCCCAGCACGCCGCATGATTTCTGCGAAATGCCTTTGAGCTCTTGAGACGACAATTTTCCGGCCCCCGGAATTTCACGCTCGATCACATACTTTGGCATGGTCTTCTCCTTGTGTAGGTTGCGATGGATTTCACCGCGAGCCGCTGCAACCCAAGCGACTCGGAGGTTCCCTCAATTCAGGATTTGACGACTTGAGGAACAAAGGACACGAGAAAACACACGGCTTCTTGAATTTCCTCATCACCGTACCCGAGGCCTTTCATCACCGTTTGAACATCACCCCCAGCGGAGAGAAAGTCTGAGTAGGAAATTCCTAAGTGCTCGTGGACCTGTGCCATGCTTCGGCCTTGATAGGTGCCTTCTCCGCCGGAGTGTGCGACGAAAAAGTCTGTCACATGCTCGATAAAGGGTTCTCTGGCCACGTGCTCGAACAGGTGGCCGATTTGTTTATTGGCGGCGTGAGCGGCGTAGAGGCGCGTACTGAGCTCTTTGATCCCGTTTCTGCCGCCAAGCCTCAGATACAGCGACTTGTCGGCTTGGCGCTGTTTGATGGCGTCTGCCGACTTGAGGCACGTGGCTTCAAGTGCCGCGACCTGGGCTTTGGCACTTAATGGCGCCTGTTCAGTTACCGAGCTTTGGACACGTCCTGGTTCCTTGTGATACGATGCGCAAGCGGTTGTCAATACGACGAGGACTGCTGACAGAATAATTTTCCGCATTGTTCTGGCCCTCCCTTCGACGGTTTAGGTTCATTGCTCCTGGGAGCCTAGCGTGTTCGGATCTGATTCACTAGTACTTTTTCTGTACTTACAGCTCACCGCCCCGTTATGCACTTTCATGGCTGATCACGGGAGGAGATGATGAAACAATCAAAGAGTTATGGGCAATTCTGCTGCGTCGCCCGAGCGGCCGAAATCGTGGCGACACGCTGGACCCCGATCATCCTCAGGGAATTACTGGCAGGGAGTACGAAATTTAACGACCTCCGACAGGGACTTCCCTTGCTGTCGCCGTCGCTCTTATCCAAACGACTCGGTGAACTGGAGGATGTGGGCATCATCACAAAACGCAAGGCGATGAAGGGACGAGGATGGGAGTACTGCCTCACGGATGCGGGGAGAGAACTTGCACCCATCGTTGAAACGTTAGGCATTTGGGGTCAACGGTTTGTCCTGTCTGAGTTCGAGAAACATGAACTGGACCCCACACTGCTCATGTGGGACATCCACCGCCGAATCGACTGCCGGCACTTTCCCGAACATGGCAAATTCACGGCCGATTTCACCTTACGGGATGCGCCACCAGCGAGACGGCATTGGTGGATTGTGATCAAAGACCGCCAAGTTGACTTATGTGTCCAGAACCCGGGTTATGAGATCGACCTGTACGTCGACGCCGGTTTGAAGGCCCTGACCGATGTGTGGATGGGACGTCGTTCGTTAGAGGACGCCAGACGAGCACACGATGTCGTCCTTGATGGTCAGAGCACCTATCTGCAGTCATTCCCCAAATGGTTCTTACTGAGTCCATTCGCGCCATACGGAGCGCGCTCGGGGTCTGACTGATGTAGCCCTCTTTTCTTCTCTCGTTTCACTCCTCGAATGTTGCGCACGACCACTCAAAAAGATTGTCGTAGACCAGCCCCCACGGCGGCCGAAGAAAGCCAAGCGCGCGGACATCTTCGTGCCAGTAGCCAAAGGGTGAGGACCGCGAGAACGTTCCCCCACCAATGACCCGACAAATCCGTCCCGTGGCGGATTCTGCCAGTTCTGCGATCGCCGTTTTCGCCTGCGTGGCCCGGCGGCGTCCTTCTTGACCCTCCTCAACGGCCCGCAGCATGCCGTCGTAGGCTTGCTGGATCAACCAGCCCTCCATCTCGGCTCGCGCCCACTCGACCCGCTCGTAGGCTCGCAACGTCTCGCGGCGACGCGCCACGTTCCGGCGTGCCGCCTCGACTGCGGCTTCGACGATGCCGACGATGACCGCGGTGAAGGCGCATGGGATGAATCCGCCGGTGGCTTCCATCCTGGTCAGGAGGTGTCCCGGATGGGCGCTGCGCGTCCCCGGGAAGTCGGCAAACGCCATCGCGTGACTTTGAGTGGCCGCCATCCCATGGCCATCCCACGGTGACGTCAGCGTCACCCCCGCGGTGCCGTCGCAGCGGACACCCCGCATGTCGAGGAAGAACAAGTCCGGGGTCGTCTCTCCCTCGGGGAGGGCCGTCGTGATCATGTACGACGTCATGCCAGAGCCGCTCCCGAACTGCTTCTGGCCGGTGATCAGATAACCGCCGTCCCCGCCGGCAGGGCGCGCCATCGCTTTCGTTTTGGCCATATCGCCACCACTCCCAGGCTCCGACGTGATCGTGCCCCACCACGCGCCTTCTCGCGCCGTTCGGAAGACCTGAGACCGCTGGGCCGCCCATGCCTCCTGAAACGGGGGAGGCACTTCGGGTGACGTCAGCCATACCGCGAGGACAGACGGGTGCATCGCGCACACCAGCGCAACGGACGAATCCCCGTGCGCCAGAACTCGCAAGATCTCGCAAACGGGGCGTGCCGAATGGCGCACGTCCTGCCAGACCCCGCCCTCTTCAACCGGGACGCCGGTCAGGAGAAAGCCGGCATCGCGCAGCGCGGCGAAGTCACTTGCAACCAGCGCACGCCGCTGCTGGCGCTCATTGCGCTCGGCGGCAAAGCGGGACGACAACGCCCCGACGTTCTTGAGGACGGTATGGATATCCATTCATTACCTCCTTCTCGCCGCCGGTAGTTCTGGCGGTCGCCCAACGTAAAGGTAAGGGGCGGCGCTCTTTTGCGCCGTCCCGCTTGACCGCAATGTTAGGCGGATCTCATGACCACTTCTTGCCTAGCTCGTCTAGGCCAGCCTTTTGTAAATCCTCTGGGCTCATCAGAATGCGGAATTTACAAGTGGCCTGGAGGTTGAGAAAGAAGGGCTCTGCAAAGAAGGGCACATCTGATGGCGTTTTTACATTAATCACGAAGATTCCGCCGCGTTTCCCATCTTGCTCCGTGAAATAGGCTGTCTCTGGCTTGATTGATTCGAGGATACGCCCAATGATCTCGCCCACCTTGCCGCTTCTGACGAGGGAGTTGAAAGGCTCAAGTGGGAATTCGACTGTAAGTAACATTTTCATGTAATGACCTCCTTTTGTTGCGGCATTTGAAGGCGGTGCCGCATACGCCTAACTATAATTCGACGTCCCAATTTTTTCTGCAAATCGAGCGTGAACTGGAACAAGGCACGGGGTAGAGTAGAGAACAGGATTCAGCATCCCGTAGGCCGAGCCTATCTGTTGCCGCCCCTTTCGTCTGGCGGTGTCTCAATAGCCTTGCCATAGTCCGCTTCTCCTGTCCTCCCTCATCAAACCGTGCATGCGGTTTTCCC
>JACQCD010000035.1 GCA_016201825.1 Nitrospirota bacterium
GCACGTGGGTGATGCGAACCGCCGAATAGGTGGTGTTGACGCTCTGTCCCCCCGGCCCCGAAGAACAGAACGTGTCGATTCGGAGATCTTTGGGGTCGATCTCGTACTCCACGTCCTCCGCCTCGGGAATCACCGCGACGGTCACCGTCGAGGTGTGAATCCGTCCGCCCGCCTCGGTCACCGGCACTCGCTGGACTCGATGGACGCCGCTTTCGAACTTCAACCGGCTGTAGGCGCCCTTCCCCTCGATCAGCACGATCGCCTCTTTCATCCCGCCGATCCCGGTCTCGCTGGAGGACACCAATTCGACCCGCCATTTCCGGCGTTCCGCGTATTTTCCATACATGCGGAAGAGCTCGGCGGCGAACAGCGCCGCCTCCCCGCCACCCGTGCCCGCTCGAATCTCCACGAAGATGTTCTTGTCATCGCGGGAATCTTTGGGAAGCAGCGCCAACCGGAGCGCCTCCTCCATCGCAGCGCGCCGGACCTCCAACGCGTGGGTTTCTTCGAGAGCCAACGCGCGGAACCCGGGATCAGCCTGAGGATCGGCCGCCAGGTGTTCCGTCTGGACGATTTCGTCGAGGAGTGCCTGGTACCGAGCGTACTGCGAGACGATCTCGACGATATCCGCCCGTTCTTTGGCCGCGCGATGCAGCGCCTGACGATCCGTCACCACGTCGCGGTCGACGAGGCTTCGATCGAGCTCCGCCAGGCGCATGGCCAGCGCATCGAGCTTGGCCATCAAGGGATGAGGTTTTTCGGTCACGGCCGGCATCGGTCTGCGGACTGACTTTTTCTCATCTATTATTTTTTGGTGTATTTCTTCCGGAACCGCTCCACACGGCCCTCGGTGTCCACAATCTTCTGTAAGCCGGTAAAGAAGGGATGGCAGACCGCGCAGATCTCGACGCGGATGTCTTTGACGGTTGAGCGGCTTTTCAGAACGCTCCCGCACGCACAACTGATGTTGGATTCCTGATACGTCGGATGGATGTCAGCCTTCATCGGATCCCCTTTCTGATCTCGTTGAAAAACAAGGTAGAAATCGACAAATCGCCACTGAAAAACGGTGTATTATACCGCGCGGAGCACGCTTTTACAAGCAGAACCTGCGCGGCGCCTTTGCGAACTCTTCGAACACCTCCCGCCTATGTCAGGCCGACTCCGGTCCAGGCACGAGAAGATATTGGCTTGCAGCGTTTCGGGGAGGTGTGCTAGGCTCCGACCCACTTATGGGGCGTTGGCTCGTGTTTCTCACCGCGTGGGCAGTTGCATCGGCCTGTACCCGCGGTGAGCCCACCGTGTTTGCCGTCGCGGTTCACCCCACCAACTCCCGCATCGTGTACGTCTCCGCCGGCCACGGTGCGCTCAAAACACGTGACGGGGGGCTGACGTGGTCGCCCATCAGCGAAGGGCTCGAGCACTCTCAGGTCCTCTCATTTGCGATCGATCCCACCGCCCCGTCGACGATCTACGCCGGAACGTTCGCCAACGCCATCTACAAGAGCGCCGACGGGGGGCAGCGGTGGCAGCCGGTCAACGTCGGGATGAAAGAGCACGTCTCGGTGGTCAATGCCTTGGCGATGTATCCACCCGATCCCCAAATCATTTTCGCGGCGACCACCGTCGGTCCGTATTACAGCACCAACGGGGGGGAGTCCTGGGAGGAAACGGTCCACGGGATGGAGAGCGTGTATACGGTGGCGATCACGTTTGATCCGCGCGTTCCCGAGACCATGTATGCCGGCACCAGCGGCGGGATGTACAAGAGCCGGGACCGCGGCGGGCGATGGGAGCGCATCAACCGCGGATTGATCGCGGGAGACGTCGGAACGGCGATGGCCCTGGGGGTCAATGCGATCTCGCTCGATCCCCAAGACACGGGCCATCTCGTGATCGCCACCGGCAAGGGCATCTTCGTGAGCCGGAACGGCGGTCTGCAATGGGAATCGCGCTCCGTCGGTTCGGCGGTCCCCTTCATGACCGCGTTGCAGCGCGATCCGAGCGATCGAATGCGGCTCTATGCAGGCGGCGACAACGGCGTCTTCGTGAGCCGGGATGGGGGCGACACGTGGACCGCCGTGACCGCGGAGCCGAGCCCCCGCGTGGTCCGGGCGTTGGCCGTGGACCCGTCGAGCCCGGGCG
Organism: Nitrospirota bacterium; assembly: GCA_016201825.1. Classification (GTDB taxonomy): domain Bacteria; phylum Nitrospirota; class Nitrospiria; order 2-01-FULL-66-17; family 2-01-FULL-66-17; genus 2-01-FULL-66-17. The sequence continues at coordinate 2,146 of JACQCD010000035.1, forward strand.
TGGTGTACGCGGGCACACAGAAGGGACTGTTGAAGAGCATCGATAGTGGAGCCACGTGGTCGCGGATCGAAGGCCTGCGCTAAACCGCTGGCTGGGCGCACTCGCCCTGGCCCTGCTGGTCGCCGGCCCCGCGGAGGCGGCGGTCGAACGCCCTCACTCGCTCGCGTTCAAGACGGGCTACCACGTCTACCCCGCGAGCAGCTATTTCGATTTGTCTGAGCAGATCCCCGCCGGCGGGACCTCGGAGTTTCGGGGGCAAAGCCTCGAGCTGTTCGATTATACCTATCAATGGCGGCCCCGCTGGGGCCTGAACCTCTCGTGGTTCAGCGGCTACTACCAAAAATACACCCCGGTTGAAAATTTCCAACAATCGCTCCTCACCTACTACGCCACCATCACTCCGATCTACAGCCTCCGCGGGACGGGACTCGTGGGGGCGTGGACCGTGTACGCCGGCGCGGGGGTGGGTCGCTACGGTCTCGTCCTTCGGCTCGACAGCGGCTCCACGACCAGCGAGACCAACAACAGCGCCCTGGGTTACCAGGCCCTGATCGGAGCCGAATACCGATACAGCGAACAGCTCGGCTTTCTGTTCGAAGAGAAGTACGCGCGGGCGCGCATGGGGTTCGGTTCCGATTTCATCGGCACAGACCCCGTGTTGAGAGCGGCCCGCATCGATCTGGGGGGCCACAACCTCCTCGTGGGAGTGCGCATTCACTTCTGAAGGAAGACGTCCTACAGCGCCAACGCGTGCGAGAGGCCGCGGCGGGCCTGCTTCAGCGCGTCCGAAGCGTGGGTGAGCGCCGCCTCCTGATGGCCGTGTTCCCCCTCGCTCAGAATCCGTTGCGCTTGATCGATCGCCGCCCTGAGGTGTTCGACGGTATCCCGCGCGTGTTGATTATTTGACCGCGGAACCGCCTCGACCGCCTCTTCCCCGTACCCGATCACCTGCTTGGCGTATTCGATGACGCGGTCCAGTCTCCCTTCGCCGCCTTGCTGGACCATGGCCTGGGCGGCCTTCACCATGTCCTCCGCGTGCCGGCGCACCGCGTCGGGATCTCCCGTCCGAGACGTCTCGGCACCGACCGACGACGCCACGAGACACATCGCAGCCGCGAGCCAGAGACCACCCCAACCGGATGACCAACCGGAATTCCGACTCATCGTCATCTTCCAAGCCCTTTCACCTAGAACAGCCCGAATTTCCGCCGGCCGGGCACCAAATTCACCCCCACGAACACTCCATGTTCCTCGGAGCCGGCGACCGTGAACCCCGACTCGGCCGCAAGCACCGTCCGGAAGGGGATCGCCGGCAGACGGCCCTGGGCGGGTTTCCACTCGCCTCCCTCGCGATCGTTCCACCAGATCCCCCCGGTGGTCGCCGCGAGCACCACGTCCCGCCCCGCCACCACGTCCACCGCAAGGCCCGCGACCTCTAAGCCCTTCGGCAAACCCGAGCCGATCTCGCGCCACTGAGTCCCCTTCCGGTCTTCTACCGCCCGGGAAATCGTCGCCGCGGTCCATGCGTACAGCGCCTGTCCCGCCGCCAGCCCTAAGACCCCATCCATCGGCCCCGTCGCAAGCGGCCCCCACCGGTCGGTAACTGTCGCTCGCCGGAACACGCCGGTCTGCGTGGCGGCATACACGGCACCGCGCCGGTCGGATATGACGGCGCGGACCGCGGTCTCGTCGCCGTCCAGGGCGGCGCGGGCCCACGTGGAGGTCCCGTTCGCGCGTTCAAACAGGCCCGTCGAAGTGGCCGCGTACAGTCGGTCCGGCCCGGCCAGCAGCGCGGCCGGCGCGCCCTGGAGTCCCTCGCCGTCGGCCACCCAGCGGCTGATCGTCCAATCCGCCCGGTACACCGTCTCCCGGGTCGCCGCGTACTGCACGCCCTGCGCGTCGCGGGCCAGCGCGCGAATCGTTGGCGAGGGGAGGCCGTCGTTGAACGGAACCCACGTTTCACCCGCATCCTTGCTGCGGAAGAGGCCCGCACTCCGGGTCCCAGCAAAGAGACCGCGCTTCGGATCGACCAGTACGGCCGCCACCGACGGGAACAACATCCCGCGTTCGGACGAGCGCCACGAGCCGCTCGGCGACCGCTCCACCACCCCGCTCCCGGTCCCGGCATAGAGGACGCCATTTGTCCCGAGGAGGAGGCTCTGGACATTGGTATCGGGCATCCCCTGGCTGATCGATTCCCACCGCGCCCCGCCGTCGGAGCTGGTGAACACCCCCTCGCCCGTTCCGACGTACAATGCGTCGGGGCCGACGACGAGGCCTCGGATGGAGGTATTGGTCAATCCCTCGTTGATCGAAACCCAGTGACGCCCCTCATCCGTCGTTTTGAACACGCCGCCCCCGAAACTCCCGGCGTACAACACACCCAACCGGTCCACGGTCAGGACCCGAACGAAGTTCTCACGGAGCCCCAGATCATCGCGGAGCCCTTCATTCAACGGCTGCCAAACCGCGCCGTTGTCATGGCTCGCGAACAACCCGTTTCCCCCGGTCCCGGTATAGAGCGTCCCGTCGGGGCCCAGCGCGAGTGAACGGGACAACGTCATCTCCAGTCCGCGGTTGGACGGCGTCCACCGGCGTCCCTCATCCAGGCTCTTAAACACGCCGGATCCCGTGCCAGCATACAAGGTTCCCGATCGCGGATCTCTGAGAATCGCCAACACCTGGGTGTTGCCGAGTCCCTCGTTGACGGCGGTCCAGCGGCGCCCTCCGTCTTCGCTGCGGAAAATACCGCCGCGCACCGTCCCGGCCAACACCACCCCGTCCGGCATCGCCGTCAACGTCAGGAGAAACCGGTCATCGGGACCGTCCTCCGATGGACGCCAGCGATCGCCGCCTGCCGGCTTGGTGTAGATCCCATTTCCGAACGTCCCCGCGTAGACGACCCCATCGGGGCCCTCCGCCAAGGTCTGGACACTGCCGCCGCCGAGCGGACCGTTGGTCTGATAAAACGTCACGTCACCCTGGGCCGGAGGACGATACCCCTCTTCACCCGTCAGATAGCGAAACGGTTCCGCCATCCGTCCCGCGTCTTCACACCCTTGGGGGTGTCCACCCAGCGCAAGGCCAATCGCCAACACGATCCCGTAGCGTCTCGAGACGCTTCCACTCACCGCGGTCTCCTCAGCGTTCCGTGTGTGTGACGTCGCGCGGGTTCCGCCCACCCGGCCCTGCAACGTGATGGTGGTTTTTTTACCACCACCCGCGGCGCTTAAAATAGGCGAGCAGTCCCGCCACGATCACGCCCATTCCAAGCAGGACGCCGGGATAGCCATAGCGCCAGTGCAACTCGGGCATGCGGTCGAAATTCATCCCATAGATGCCGGTCACCACCGTCAGGGGGAGCAAGAGAGTCGCAAACACGGTGAGGACCTTCATCGCCTCGTTCAAGCGATTGGACACGACCGACAGGTAGGCGTCCCGCACGCCCGCCACGGTGTCACGGTAGAACTCGGCCATGGCCGTCACCTGGAAGAGGTGATCATACACGTCGCGAAAATACAGACGGGCGGTCTCGCCGATCTGCGCAAACGATTCCCGGCTCAACCGGTGAACGACGTCGCGTTGCAGATGAGAGAGCCGGACAAGGTGGAGCAGACTCCGCTTCACGGCAAACACGTCCTCGAGCAGGGCCGGCTCGGGCCGACTCATGACGCGGTGTTCGAGCTCGTCGGTCACCGCGTCGAACTGATCGAGCAGGCGCACGTACTGATCCGCGATGCGGTCGGTCAATCCGTGGAGCAAAAAATCCGTGCCCCGTTTGAGCAGCATCGAATCGCGCAGCGCCTCCTGGCGCGCCTCCGTGATCACGGCGGACGGGCCGTCGTGCACGGTCACCACGTACCGCTCGCCCACAAAAAAGTGGTGCTCCACCGTTAGCAACGACATCGACGGACCGTCGTGGGTGGGACTGTGGAGAATGAGGAACAACACCGAACCGTAGTCATCCAGCTTCGGCAACTCGTTCTGGATGCGGCAGTCCTCGATCGCCAGCGGGTGAAAGTGAAACACCGACGACAACAACTCGTACTCCTCCGCGGTGGGCGTTTCGAGATCGACCCAGAGGCGGGCGTCCCCCTCGTCCAAGAGCCGTGACAGCGCGGACGCCTCGATAGGGCCGGTCGCAACCCGCCCGTCTTTCACCACGAAGGTGGTCAACACCGGATCACGGGGACGAGCCGCCGACCCAGGCATCGGCCGGCGATTGACCCGAGCATGCTCGCGTGACGTACTGATCGACGGCATCGATCAGGGTGGTTTTGACCCTCCGGATCTGTTCCGGATCGGTCACCTTCCCGCCGCTCGTATCCTGCACGTAGAACACATCGACCACCTGATCGAGACGGGTCGCGATCTTGGACGAATAAATCGAGAGCCCGAGGGTAAACAGCGTGCGCGTAATGACGTAGAGCAGCCCCTGCGCATCCGTCGCGAACACGTCGATGATCGTGAAGTCGTCCGACGTGTCGTTATCGATTTCGACCTGGGTCGGCTCCAACCCACGGGGCAGAGGCCGCGTCCGAGGAAGCCTGGCTGCGCGGGCGAACAAGTCTTCGACACGCTGATGACCGGTGACCACCGCGGCCACGGCCCGCTTCAACTCGGTCACGCGGTGAGGCGGAGGCTGACCGACGAAATCGGGGTCCTGGACGTAAAACGTGTCGATGACGACGCCGTCCAGTCGGGTGAAGACCTGGGCGCCGAGGATCTGAAACCCCAAGGCCGCCAAGGCGCCCGCCAATTTGGAAAACAGTCCGGGGATGATCGTGTCATACGTGGCCACGGTCAACTCGGTGGTCTGCTGATCGGGGTCCCACCGCGACTCGACCAACACCCCATCGGGCGGCAAGCGATGGACGAGTTCGAGGTGCCCGATGCTCTGCGCGGGGGACGTGACCAGCAGGTAGCGCGCGGGCATGGCGTCGAATTGACGGGCCAGCCAGAGCGAGGGGAAGCGGTCGGCCGCCAATGCCCGCACCGCCTCCTTCGCCGCCTCGGTGCGGACCGCCTCGTCTCCCGCCATGCGCGTGCCGGCCACGGCGTCCATGGCCTTGGCGTACAGATCGTACAACAGGTCTTCCTTCCAGGCCGTCCACATCCCCGGTCCGACGGCTTCGATGTCCGCGTACGTGAAGACGAGCAGCTTCCGGAGCAGGTCCGGCTGACCAACCTGGCGGGCAAAGCGCACCAGAACCTTCTCGTCGCTCAGATCGCGCCGGAACGCGATGTGCGACATGATCAGGTGATGCCGGACAAGGAACGTCAGGAGATGCCGCTCGTGCGCGTCGAACCCGAGACGATCCGCGACCCGCATCGCGATGTCTTCACCGATCACGCTGTGATCCCCGCCCTTGCCTTTGCCGATATCGTGGAGCAACAGCGCCAAATGCAGGAGGTCTTTGCGATGGATTCCCCGGTACACGCCGGCCATGCGCCCGGCACCGCCTGCCAGCGCGCACGCCGCCTGCACGGCGCGGACGCTGTGCACGTCCACCGTGTACTTATGGTACTGATTGAACTGCATCAAGCCTTTGGCCGTCGAAAACTCGGGCAAGGCCAGTTCGAGCAGCCCCACGCGGTGCATCGCCTCCAGCGTGCGGCCGAGCCCGGGGTTCGCAAAGAGCGCGAAAAATCGGCGCTGCGCTTCGGGCGCGGTCAGCGGCGGCGGAGAGTCCGTCGATAGACGGTGGTGCACCAGGTCCAGCGCGGATTCGGCGATCGGAAGGCCGCGGTCCTGAGCCACGGCGAAGAGCTTCAAGACAGCGTCGGGATCCGCAAGGAACGCCATCCGGTGCCGGTCGGGGATCGACACCTCGTCCCGCGTCACCAGAAACATCCCTTCGACCTCGCGCGACGCGGCGGCGGTCGTCAGCCGCTGCCACACGGTCGGACGCTGCAACCGCCGGATGAACCGGTCGCTGGTGTGGTGCAGCGCCGTTGACAGCCGGTAGTACTGCTGCATGAACCGTTCGACGCCCAGCAACTGCGGGCTATCCTCGTATCCCAAGAATCGCGCCAGCCGAACCTGTTCGTCGAACGTCAGCACATCCCCGGCCTTGCCGGCGTGAAAATGCATCTCGGTCCGAATCAGCCACAGGAATTCCTGGGCGTCGGTCAGATCCCGCCGCTCGATCGGCGTCAGCCGGCCCTGCGCGGCCAGCTCGTCCAGCGACGTCGCGCCGTAGAACGCGCGGCCCAGCCACGTCACGTAGTGGAGATCGCGCAGTCCGCCCTTACTCTTCTTGATGTCGGGCTCCAACAAGTAGACGGTGGAGCCGTATCGTTCGTACCCCGCCTGCCGTTCCGCGAGTTTCTGCGCGAGGTAGAGGCGGGATTCTTTGCGCAGTTGCGTCGAGATGGCCCGCTCGAACGCGTCATAGAGCGGGCGGTCACCGGCCAACCAGCGGGCCTCCATGAGGGCGGTCCGAATCGTCACGTCGCGATGGCCCAGTTCCAGGCAATCGCGGATCCTGCGCAGACTGTGCCCCACGGTGAACCCCAGATCCCACAGGGGGTGGAGCAGACCGTTGCTGACGGCCAAGCCTTCCCCGTGCGCGGCGGGATCGTAGAGGAACATCACGTCGACATCGGAGGCCGGGAACAATTCACCCCGACCATACCCGCCGACCGCCACCACGGCGCACCCCGACCCCGGTCGATCGAGCGCCTCGCCGGTCACGACGACCCTCCGATACAGGGCGCGAAGCAGTCCGTCCACCAGGGCGGTCAAGGCCGCCACGGTCTCTCGGCCGCACCGCCGTTCGGCGTGCGTCAGGCGAATCGCCTCGCGGCCGGCCGCGATCGCCTCGCGAAGGCGCGCCAGATCTCCAGCCGCCGCGGTCAACCCGTCGTGTTCGGTATCCGTCAGCATTGACTTTGTCACCCAGAACTCGGTATTATAAAGAGTTTTTTCTGCCTAAAGAAACCCTTCGCGAAAGGACAATGATGGCGACGACCATGGCGGCTGAACAGGCGGGAACGGTGGCAGTGTCTGATGAGGTGGTGTCTACTTGCACGAAGTGCAAGCAGGCCCTCGCGCACACGATCGTTTCCAAAGTCAAACAACGGATCGCCAAAGTCAAATGCCACACCTGCGGGACGATTCATCGATACATCGATCCCACGCTTCCCGTGAAGCCCAAGACACCCCGAAAACCGGCGGCGCAAATCGCCCAGGAAGCGACGTATGAAAAGCTCATCGCCATGACGGCGAATCAGAAGGGCCAGCCGTACAGCCTGTCAGGCGTGTTTAAGGAGCACGACGTGATCGAGCATTCCACCTTCGGTCGAGGCATCGTCACCCACCTCATTCCCGGCAATAAAATTCAAGTCGCATTCGCCCAAGGCGAAAAGCTACTCGTCTATCGACGCTGAGCGGCTCGCTTGAAGCCCCCCCGCGGCAAGCGGCGGGGACGGTGATTTGTGCATCGCACCGCACCGCGGCCGATGCACCCTCACCGCCGCATTCTGGCGTGACGGCGCTTGGCGGGGACCGCCCCGCGCTCGGGCTTGGTCGCGGGATGCGGATCGACGTAGGCCGCCAGCGCGGGATGCGTCTCCGGGTCGATCGCCTGGTCCCAGGTGAGCCCGATCAAGAAGCCCTTCGGAGACGGCGCCAGCCACGCCACCGCTCCGGACAGCTTCTCCTGAGTCGGGGTGCCCGTCTGATCTAAGAACGCCATCGTGACGGTCACCGCTTCGTTGGGTGGAATGGCCTCCGGGACGCGCAAGCCTGCCCCCGTCTTACTCACGTTGGTCACCACCGCCGTGAGCGCCCTCCCTCCCGATCCGGGGATGACCAGCGTCGTGCCGGTGAGCGTGACACGCCGTGCATTGCGTTTTTCGGTAATCATGATCCCCCTCCCTCCCCCGCACCGTCCCGCCTTGAGGTTGCAAGACCTGCTCGTGGACGCGTGTTCCAGCGACGATGGATCCAGATCCAATGATCGGGGCGCTCGCGAATGCGCCGCTCAAGCACCGCGGTGTACTGCTGCGTGTGAAACACGAGATCATCGTGGCTGGCTGCCGCGTCCTCCCCGCCGCGGGCCTCGAACACCAGCGGCGTCTCGAACACGATCCGGTGACGAGTGGGATCCCGACGGTCACGCGCGATGAAGACGGGTACCACCGGACTGCCGAATCGCTTGGCTAAGACCGCGACGGCGGTCATTGTACACGCGGGCCGTCCAAAAAACTCGACGAAAACCCCCTGCTCAACGCCCATGTTCTGGTCCAACACGTATCCCATCGCCTCATTACGCCGAAGCCGTGCGATCACTTCTTTGAGCGACTGCTCCTTAAAGATGGCGCGGATCTTGAGACGGCGGCGCTGGTCCGCCCAGAACCGGTCCAAGATCCCGTTACGCAACCGGCGCGTCACCAGGTTCACCTGATAGCCCTTGGCCGCAAAAAACGTGGCCAACAATTCAAAGTTGCCATAATGCGCGGTGAGGATCAAGACGCCCTTGCCTTGGGCGTACGCCGCGCGCAGAAATTCTTCGCCCTCCACGGCGACCAGATCGTCCAGCCGGCCCTCAGCGACCAACCGCGGGAGACGCAGGAACTCGATGACACCCTGGCCGAATTCTCGATACATCCGATGGATGACGGCCCGCTGCTCCGACGGCGTGAGCGATTGCCCCAACGCCATCCCGATCTGCCGCAGCGCGACGCGCGTTCGGGGGTAGACGATCCAGTACGCCAGATCCCCCAGCCGGCGCCCGATCACCAGGGCGAGGCGCAAGGGGAGCGCCGACACGCCGGTCTGGAGGAGTCGCAACGCCATCCAGGCGCTCCGCTCCCAAACCGAGGGAGCGGGAGCGGCCGCGATCGCATCCGTTGCGGATATGTTCGCCGTCGTATCCATGGGGCTGGAGAGCATCAAACGGATCGTAGCATACCATATTGCGTCCCCGCATAGAAGACGTCGCCTCATCACCGAGCAACACGTTGAATCGCTCCCCCTCTTGCGCTATAATGCGCCGCGCACGAAGGGGGGAGGACGAAGAACGATGTCTACCGAATCCAGGCTGTCCGATCGTCACGACGCGCTCCGACTCACCGAGGTTGAGGCACTGGAACGGCGGATCGCCGATCAAGAGACCCGGCTGCTCGAAACGCGGGACGAACTCGATCGCGTTCGAGAGGAAATGGATCAACTCCGGGCAACCGTCCAGGCACTGGTCGCAAAAAGCTCGACCACCTGCAAGAAGTGCGGAACGGCCTTCGACCTCTTCAGCCACCATTACAGCATCGGGCTCTTCGACAACATCGTCTATGTGAAGTGCCCCCAGTGCCAGACTCCCATGCCGGTGGATCCCCACCTCGGCGTTCGCAAAGACTAGGAGCCTGTCCATGAATGGTCATCCGCGGCGTTGTCAGTCGGCCTTGCGTGCTCACGTACGACCTAGTACGCTCCGCGCGCAAGGCCTCCTTCCGCCTTGCATCTGGCCATCCCTGAACAGGCTCCATCACTCACATACTCGGACACACTCCTAGCCGCGCCCGATGATGCACGCCGAGAAGTTATACGCGGGCCTGACGTGGGAATTGTACAAGGAACACGTCAAGAAATTCTCCCACGCCGCCGTCAAGGGAATGCCCACCGAAGATGAGATGAAGGAAACCCTGGCGTCGATCGTCGCGGACTCGACGGTCAAGGTCCTGGCCCAGGAGAAAGTCGGCATGGTCGTCCAGTTCCACTGGATGGACACGTATCCGGCACTCGAGGTCTGCCAGGTCACCGACGTCAAAGGCTTCTTGACCCAGCGGTTCGGCGGCGGGAAGTTCAAACTCAATCTCTACCACGGCATCAACTTCCTTTCGACCAAAAACTGGGAGACCGAAGGCCCTCCGCTGTGGAAGGGGATGATCCGGAGCCCCGAAGAGTAACCGTGTCCCGCGCCGCGTTCCAGTTGATCGTCGTCTTCGTCGCGTTCTCGGCGGCAATTTACCTGCTGATGCTCATCGGCCCCGAGGAGCCGGCCGTCTCGACCGGCGAGAAGGACATCACCATCCCCCGCGCGCCAGCCGAGGCCAAACGCGTCACCAATCCCTTCCCGGTCAGTGACGAGGTCATCCTGGACGGCGAGCGGATCTATCAAAGCAAGGGCACGTGCTTTACCTGCCACGGCACGTCGGGTCGCGGCGACGGCCCGGCCGGCCTCGAGCTGAACCCCAGACCCCGCAATTTCACCAATCCACGCTTTCACGAACTGCGCACCGACGGCGAACTCTTCTGGGTGATCCGCAACGGAAGCCCGGGGTCGCGCATGTTCTCGTATTCGCCGTCGGTCATCACCGAAGAAGAAGCCTGGAAGGTCATCCACTACCTCCGGACGCTGCCCACGCGCAGCCCCGCTCCCACGGGTTAAACGACCGAAACCGCTCCCGGTTTGACCCTCACCGCTCAAGCAAACCGGCTCGGAGCCTGTCCAGGAACCGTAGGTGGCGCAGCCATGGTCGAATGCACGGCGGAACCCGCTTCGCGCCATGGGCGCGAAGTGAAAACGGGTTTGTCCGCTCGGGTGGCGAAGCAGGGAGGCTTTGCGAGTGGAGCAGCGTGAGGCAGGGATGGTCCGGCTCCCGGATGCCATGGGACTCCTTCCCCGTGGGTAAGCGCCAGGATGCCCGCGAGCGCACCGTGTGACCCGGCGCGTTAGGCGCAGAGCGGCTGGGCGAGCGGCTCGCGGACCCGCATCGCGGTCATAATCCGCGGCTCAGCCCCGCAGTCGCTCCACGCGACGCCCCGCACCGGCAGCACGGTCAGCGACGGTCGTCGGTGCGCAGGGAGCCGGTGAAGGAACGTGCGGGAAAAATTCAGTGGCTCCAAGCGGTGATACACCTCGTCGACCACCGACCGCTCCCCCCGCGTGCCGATCGCGCCTGCGATGCGCTGAAACGCGCCCGACAGCTCGGGAGCGGCCTCGCGAACAAAGTTCCACATGGTCTTGGCCCGAAACACCATGACGAAGGTGTTCCACAGCCCGCCTCGTTGCACCAATGCCTCGGCATGGTCCGCCTCGGGCTTTTCGATAAATCCCGCGACGTGGTGGAGCTCCGTCAGCGCCGGATGGTGCGCCGGTCGCCCTGGAAGGATGTAGCCGTAGTCCGTCTCGGGTGCGGTGGGCTCCACCCCCAGGAGCACCATCCGTCCCGGCCGTCGCTCCACAACCCGGCACGCCATGTCCACGTGGGCCATGAAGACATCCTCTTCCGCCAGATAATGATCCGAGGGAAACACCACCACCGCCGCATCCGGGTATCGCGCGGAGAGATGCGCCAGGGGGAGCAACACGCCCGGCCCTGTTTCCTTATTCTCGGGCTGCACGACCACCCGGCCTCCGGGTCGATCGGCAAGCTGCCGCCACACCTCGGGGTACTCGAAATGATCCCGACTGACCACGGTGAACAGGCGTTGCGGGGCGATCAGGGTTTCCGCCCGGCGAAACGTGTGGTCGAGCATCGAACCCGTCCCGGAAAAGTCGACGTACTGTTTGGGCAGATCGTCCCCCCTCAACCGTCGAACGAACGACCGGAGCCGCCGGCCGTCACCCGCCGCCAACACGATACCGCACCGGATCAAGGAACGCGATGAATCCCCCATACCGACAGACCCTCCCTGTTGTAGGTGGGAACGACGAGCGCAAACGGGGACAGAGTAGCCGATACCGGGATTTCTGTAAACCCCCTACGCGACAACTCGATGCCAGATCGGCAGGACGAACAGGCTCGCGGCCGTCGACAACGTGACGACCTGGGCATACAGCGCCGTGTCCAGACCGTAGCGATCGCAGATCACGATGCCCAGGACCATGCTCGGCATCGCGGCCTCCAGGACCACGGCTCCGAGCAGGTCGCCCTTGACTCCGATCAGCGCGGCAACGCCGCACACCACGAGAGGCGTGAGCACGAAGCGAATCGCCAACACCGGGAAGAGGACCGGCACACGAGTCGCCCGGCCTTTCTGCCACGTGAGCCCCAGCCCGATCGAGATCAGCATCAACGGCACAACGCCCGCCGCCAAGCGCCCCAGCCCCTCTCCCACCCATCCCGGAGTCGGCGCCCCCGCCAAATTCACACCCACCCCGATCAGGGCCGCCCACAGCGCCGGCACCTTCAGCAATCCTTTCATCGCCCGCTCGCGCTCGTCGTCCTTGCCATAGACCCGAGCGATCAGAATGCCCACGGTCAACAGCAACGGCGTCGAGGCGAACAGGTCGTACTCGATTGCCACGCTGCGCGCCCACGAACCGAACGTGCTTTCGAGCACCGGCAGCCCGAGATACGTCACGTTGCCGAACGCCGACGCAAGGATGAGCGCTCCCACCGCGGACCGCGAAACCGGAAGAACGCGATACCACCCCCACGACACCAACACCCCCGCCACAACCCCGCACGCCGCGACCGAGGCGACCCGCACCGCATCGAGGCCGAGCGGCGCCCGCCACAACACGTCGAGCACAAGCGCCGGCAGCAAGAGAACGTAGACGAGGCTGGTCAACACCCGACGCGTCGCATCCGCCTCAAGACCCCACGGCCTCGCCAGTCTCCAGGCCACGCCGAAGGCGATCAACGCAGCGGTTTGAGCGAGGACTCCGTACATACCCAGAAAAAGCCTCCGGCGCGACATAGCGCAAACGACATCACCAGCACGATGTGGCCCGGCGCGATCGGCACTCCATGTACGCGAGGCCGCCCGCCATCAGCCGGCGCCGCTCGCGCCTATTCCCCCAGCAACGGAATCTCAACGAGCAGGGTATAGCCATTCATCATTAAGAAGGTGCCGAGGATCGCGAGCGTGAGAGCAAAGAAAAAGATAGGGCGGGAACTGGACAGGATCGCGACCGACGACATGACGACGGCAATTTGCAGGAGAACCTCCGCGTAGTCAAAATAGGGATCCTTCCGGCGATTGAGGTCGCGGAGCTCCTCCTTGTGCTTCGCTTCCTTTTCGATGTCCCCCTTCTCGGCGTTGTACCGCTTCTCCTCGTCCGTAAACTTCTGCAGCACGGCTTCCAGTTTCTCGCGCGCCTCGGGCGACATCTTGGCGCCCCGGTCGACCAAATCGGCCTCGGCCCGCAACTTCTGGATCCGGTACTCATGCTCGCGGATCACTTTGGACTGGTAGAACGCCCACAGATCGGAGGACTGCTGCTGCGCGAGCAGCAACTCCTTGGTCGCGTTGTTCCCGCCCAACGAACAGATCGCCATCGCCACTGAAAACACGGCCGTCGCCACCGCCACGCGCCGCGTGAAGGATCTTTCCTTGAGCTCCAACAACTCGTCGTGCTTGGGGACTTCAATTTCAGGCATCGCGCATCCTCTTTGACTGATCTTCCTGGCCGCATCGTGTCGATTCCTCGACACAGGCCCGACATCGTACTCGGCTCGCTCGGCCGCGTCAACGACGGCCGTCCAACATGCCGAGGAGGCCGTGAACACCGACTGCACGACCGGGAGACAAGGGAGGACCGATTGGGACGCTGACTCCTTGCCAGTCCCTTGCGTGGGGTGTTTGCCGTCACGCCCTTTCGTCACGTTGAGTTCCGTCTGTGCGATCTCGACACGGACCTCGTCACGTCGCGCTCACGGCTCCCCAGCCTCCCGTTCACCGAGAATAAACGCGTGGGGATTATGGTCACTCACCATGGGGAGTCAGGGCGCCAGCCAGGCTGGCATTTCAGGTACCTGGGCGGAGAGAGTGAGACCATCGTCGTTTGCAGTTGTTTGTCTTGCGCCTCGGTCACGATCCGAGGGACCACGGCCCTTGGCCCCGTCCATGGCTTTCGACGTGGCTGTCGCCGTCCATCATGAAAATGGCGTGATGGCGGGCTGCCTCTCGCCCCATTTTGGGCGGGGTCCTGTTGTGGTGAACCCGATAGTCCGCTTTGTGCCACACGGGCAGCCCCCCCATCCCTCCGAGGCCCGCGTTATGGGTACACACACTCCCGCTCTGAGAACGGTGCTGGTCTCTGTCGTTCTCTCCTTGAACATTCTCCTCCTCACCGCCTGCGGCGGGGCGGGCGGGGGGGACACGGGTTCCGGTACGACGGGGGGTACCTTGCCCGCCGCACCCGCCGGTGTCGCAGCGACTGCCGGGGACGGCCAGGTCATCATCAGTTGGAATCCGGTCAGTGGGGCCACCGCGTACAACCTGTATATGGCGTCGGTGGACGGAGTGAATATCAGCAACTACAACGCGCTGGCGGATGGGATGAAGCACCCCGGGGTGACTTCTCCGTTTACACACACCAACCTGACGAATGGAAAGACGTACTATTTTGTGGTCACCGCGGTGAATGCGGCCGGTGAAAGTCCGGAGTCCACTGTCGGGACGGCGACGCCGAGCGGAGCGAGTCAGGCCCTTTTCAAGGCCACCGGTAGCATGATCACCGCACGCAACTCCCCCACCGCGACGCTGCTTGGCGACGGCACGGTGCTGATCGCCGGGGGAGTAGGGAGTACGGACTCTTCCGCTGTTGCCGTTACGGAGCTCTATCGTCCCGCCACCCACACCTTCATCGCCGCCGGCGTCATGCTCACCGGACGCTACAACCACACCGCGACACGCCTTACCGACGGTAGTGTGCTGATTGTAGGGGGAACCAACGGGAGCGATCTTGCCAGCGCAGAGGTGTTGATTGACCAGGGCATTCCCGACCCCCCGAATACTGAGGGGAAGGTGTTGTTTGACTGGAGCGTTGCCCCCATTGGCAGCATGGCTGCCGCACGCAGCTCCCACACGGCGACACGGCTTACCAACGGCACGGTGCTGATTGTAGGGGGATACGACGGTCATGCCGCTCTTGCCAGTGCCGAGCTGTATGACCCTCTCACCGGGACCTTCAGCGCCACCGGCAACATGACCACCGGACGCCACGCCCACACCGCGACGCTCCTTGCCAACGGCACGGTGCTGATGGCCGGGGGAGACGCTGGGAGTGACGTTCTTGCCAGTACCGAGCTGTATGATCCCGGCACCGGCCTCTTCAGCGCCACCGGCAGTATGGCTGCCGCACGCAAATTCCACACCGCGACGCTCCTGACCGACGGCACGGTGCTGATGGCCGGGGGAGACAACGGTCGTGCCGTTCTTGCCAGTGCGGAACTGTATGATCCCGCCACCGGCCTCTTCAGCGCCACCAGCAGCATGCCTGCCGCACGCGAATCCCACACCGCGACGCTCCTGACCGACGGCACGGTGCTGATGGCCGGGGGAAACGCTGGGAGCGCCTTTCTTGCCAGTGCGGAGCTCTATCAATAAACAAAGCTCTATCAATCAATAACAGCGCAGGTGGCTGCGACGGCGGCGGTCCCCACGGCGGATTCATTTTGATGTTCGCCCCCCTCGTGTTGCGTCCTTCAACGCTCCCAAAAACTCCTTCAGCGGCCGCGTATTAATCACATCAGATTTCTTCGCCCATCCCCGTCGGGCAGCGGCAATGCCGTAGTGCAGAACCTGGAAGTGGCCGGTGTGGTGGGCATCGGAGTCGATGACGAGTTTGACCCCGGCTTCGACGGCTTTGCGCACGTGCTCGTCTTTTAAGTCCAGGCGGTCGGGGTAGGCGTCGATTTCTAGGATCGTGCCGGTGCGCTTGGCGGTCTTAATCACCTCGTCGATGTCGAGATCGCACGCCTCGCGCTTGTTGATAAGGCGGGCCGTGGGGTGGAAGAGGATGTCGGCGTGGGGGTTCTCCATCGCGCGGATCACGCGGCGGGTCATCTCCTCCCGGGGGAGGTTGAAGTGCGAGTGAATCGCCACGCCCACCACGTCGAGCAGCGCCAGCGTCTCGTCATCGATGTCGAGCGTGCCATCCTTGTTGATGTTGACCTCGGCGCCCTTGAGGATGCGGATGCCGGGGTTCTTGGCGTTGAGGGCGTCGATCGCGGCCATCTGCTTGCGCAGCTTCTTCTCGTCCGAGCCGTGGGTCATCGCGAGGCCCTTGGTATGGTCGGTGATCGCGATGTACTCCAGGCCCAGGCGCTTGGCCTCCGCCGCCATCTCCTCGATCGTGTGCGAGCCGTCGGTCCAACTGGTCTGCGTTTGCAAATCCCCGCGGAGATCGTCATACCCGATGAGATCCGGCAGCGTTCCGGCCAACGCGGCTTCGACCTCGCCCGCGTCCTCGCGTAGCTCGGGCGGGATGTAGGAGAGGCCGAGGACCGCGTACACCTCCTCTTCGGTCCGGCCCGCGATCGCGCGCTCGCCGTGAAAGAGCCCGTACTCGCTGAGCTTATAGTCCTTGGTCTGGGCCAGCTTGCGCAGCGCGATGTTGTGCGCCTTGCTGCCGGTGAAGTACAACAACGCGGCGCCGAAGCTTTCCTCGGGGACCACCCGCACGTCGACGTCCATGCCGGTGTTGAGTTTCACGCTGGTCTTGGTCGGCCCCTTGCCGTGAACGTCCACCACGTCGGGCATGGCCACCAAGAAGTCCATCACGCGCTCGGGCGAGGTCGCCACGACCAGGAGGTCGCCGTCGCCGATCGTCTCCTTGCGGCGCCGGATCGAGCCCGCCACCGCCACCCGCTTGACCCCCGCGATTTTTTTGAGCCGCGCCTCGATCTCGAGTGCCACGGGCAACGCCTCCCCGAGCGTGAGACGCCCTCCGCTTTGCTTGAGAAACGCAATGCCCTTGAGGATCTTCTGCTCGCTCTTTTCCCCGAAGTGCGGCAGGTGCCGGACCCGCCCCGCCTTTGCCGCGGCCTCCAGGTCCCCGACCGTCTTCACCCCGAGCTGGTCGTAGAGCGCCTTGATCATCTTGGGGCCGAGTCCTTCGATCGCGGTAAGCGCGGTGACGTCCACCGGCGTCTTCCGGCGCAGGTCGTCGTAGTACGGCAGGCGCCCCGTCTCGATCAGCGCGACGATCTTCTCCGCCGTGCTCTTCCCCACCCCCGGGATCTCGGCGATCGCCTTGAGTCCGCCACGGTGATAGACCGACGCCAGCGGCTCGTCAAGGGCCTCGATCGCGTGGGCGATTTTTTCGTAGGCCCGCGGCCTGAACGGCACGCCCTCCATATCGAGGAAGACGGATATCTCGCGCATGATCCTGGCGATCTCGGCGTTCGTCATGACGGGGCCTCTTGTGTGCTACCGGTCGATGACCGCCGTATCATCCGGCGCAATCGTGTCGTGTATGATCTCCTCGTCGAGGCGGTCGGCGAGGCGCCGGGTGTCGAACCGATCGTGGAGCTGTCGATGACCATCGTGGTAGATATCGGACATGGAGAACCTCCCATCAGACGCCAATCGCGAGTCTCATTGATAATACGAACTCGCCTCGGTTTGCAATCTCTTCAGCCATCGAGAAATCGGTCCCTGGTCTCGCTGGAGGGCACGAAGCAGGTGTCGCGTCGTCCGAACCACCGATAGCGATTCCGCGCCACGATCCGGTAGACGAGATCACGGATCGGCGCAGGAACGAGGATCAGGGCATACAACAACGGCCACAAGCCGCCTAGTTCCTTCGCCACCTTGAGCGCGGCCGTCGACTGCACGACGTGTCCGTTCTCGGTGACCAGAACAAAAGTCTCGAACTCGGATCGAGGTAACTGGAAGCGCGCCAAGAGGGTTTGCCCAAGGGGCGACTGCATCGAGGCAAACGTGAACCGCTTGCGCGGATCTCGACTGATCACGTACCGCACCGACGACGTGCACAAGCCGCAGACGCCGTCGTAAAGGATCAGCGGGGTCGGAACGCGGCCGTCAGCCACTGGACCTTCGGACACGGTCGCCTCGTCGCGCGATCCCATCGTCACCCTCCTTCCATCCGGCCGTCACACGGACCGCAGGTACCCGAGATTACCACACCACGCGATCGCGCCTCACCTGTGTCGCGCCGCCGGATCGCTCTCGCTATAATAGGAAGCCGGATCCACATCGGAGCTCTGGATTCGCACACCGCCACTGGAGGAATGTATGTCGGACACGTCATCGGTCGACTTTCTCATCGTAGGAGGCGGAATCGCGGGAACCACGGCGGCCGAAACCGTTCGGAAGAAGTCAGACGGCCGCGTCATGGTCGTCACGGATGAACCGCACCTCTTGTATTCGAGAGTGCGCCTCCCCGACTACGTCGCCGGGACGATCCCGCGCGAGCGGGTCTTCATGAAGGACGAGGGCTGGTATCGCGACCGCAAGATCGAGCTCCTCCGGGAACGCGCCGTCAGCCGCCTGTCGCTTGCAGATCGATCCGTCTACCTGGGAGACGGGTCCACGATCCGCTACGGGACGCTGTTGTTGGCTCCGGGAGGGTCCGCTCGGCGCCTTGCGTGCGATGGGGCCGATTGGAGCGGCATCCATTACCTCCGCACGATCGACGACGCCGACCGGCTCAAATCCGCAATGACGACGTCCACGCGGTCGGTCGTCATTGGGGGCGGATTTATCGGGCTGGAATTGGCTCGCTGTTTTGCGCAAGCCGGGCTCCACACGACGATCGTCTTGATGGAGCCGTGGTTTTGGCCGGCGGTCCTCGACCAAGACTCTTCGGCCATGATCGACCAGACGATAAGCCGCCACGGCGTGGCGGTCCACTACTCCGAGCAGCTCACGTCGATCCACGGCGACGGAACGCTCAGGCAGGCGGTGATGGCCAGCGGGAAGGCATTCGACTGCGACCTCCTCGGCGTCGGGATCGGCATCGGGACCCGCCACTCATTCGTCGCCGACGCCGGTCTCCAGGTCGGCAAAGGCATTCTGACCAACGAGTATCTCAGGACGAGCGATCCCCACGTCTTCGCCGTCGGAGACGTCGCGGAGTTCTTCGACGTCAC